>DASWTL010000114.1:0-12841 GCA_036402155.1 Sphingobacteriaceae bacterium
TTCAATCGGCCGAATCTGGTTTTTTTTTACAGTAAATAAGAAGCTATCTATATGTATCGGGTAAAATAAAGTTTCCCAAGTCTCTTCTTGTCGTCGTCTCCCTTCGGTAAGTTCAAATTGACATGCTTTACTTTTTATAGAATCTTCTGAGGCTATAAAAAGAATTCTATCATGTTTTCTGACGTTTTTTGTCATTATATCTTCTAAAGGCTCTCCCCCTGGTGCATCGTTCTCCCAAAAGAATGTTTTTAAACCTCTTTGTAATAATCCTTCAGCAATTCTTTTTGCGAACGCTCGATCCTTGAAACTATAAGAAATGAAGATTTTCCGTAAATTAAGTTCGGTTGAAATTGATCCAACTGCCTCTTTAATATTTGATGTGCCGATATTGAAGTACTTCTTTAAAACTTCAACATTCGATAAGTCACTTTTCAATATCGTTTGGAAATCCATAGAGGCATAATTAGGATGAAGTCCCTTTTCTGTTGGTTCAATGGTATGATTGTTTAGTACGCAATCAACAAAAGCACACATATATAAAGTGCTCTCAATTATGCTGCTATTTGTCAAATCGGTATTGCTAAAATAACAGTATAAGATCTCACAGTGTCCAATTAGTAAATCCTCGTATTCCTCCTGTATTGCCTTGCCCTTTTCGTATGTTGACACAAGCCCCTGAAACTGTGAGTTCTCGATATGGCAGGCCGTAAAATGAACAGCGTGGCATTCCATTCCCAGCAATTGCAAACCTTGTAAGTGGCAACTGTTGAAGAAGGTTCTACTTAAATCACCTTCATCGATTTCAACGTTTCGAAAGTAGCAATCATTGAACTCTAATTCGTCCCAGCCAAACTGACCATGAGAAAATCTTGAGTTAACAAACCTGCAGTTGAAAAACTTGCATTTCTTAAAGATCAAGAAAAAGCCAAAAATATTCTCAAATTCACAATCGTAGAACTTACAATTCTTAATGATTAAGCCTTTAAAATCTTTAGAAAAATGGAAATTTCTAAAGGTCTGTTTACGGATTTCGTGTTCTTGATCCGCCCAACTCTTTCTTGTTTTTATATGCAAAAAACCGCGATTATCCTCTTTTAGATAATTGAAAAGGCCATCTTTTCCGATGATTTGAATTTTTGAATCTTTCAATTTAGTAAGTATAGTTCTATAAATATAACAACTGTATGCCAGTATTAATCAGATAGACTGACTTGGCGAGCCGCCCGCGAGTTGAGCAAAACATCAAAGGAGAGAAGCCTTGCCAAGGCGATCCTTTGTATGTTCACACAAGCAACTGGCAGTCCTTTTGAAATAGGTTGTGCCAGGGATATCAAAAGGAGTGACAGTTGTGCAGTGTTTTGCGATCGCAGGCGAGCACATAAGGAAGAAAAGCTGGTGGATTTCAATCTCCTGACCCTAGGAAGGTGATTTAAAGACAGAGAAGCTTTTATGATGAGTGACTTTGCTTCTTCAAACAGTATGACAGATTGCGAAGGGTGAGTTAAGCCTGGACGATTAGTCCAAGCTGAGTGTGGTTGAGCAAGTGAAGCTAATGTGTTGGCACAACTCTTTAGCTGAACGATATCTGGCGGACTGTTTGTGAAGCTTAGGAATGAAGAATGCCTTTCTACGTGCGTCTGACTTTCATATTTGCACAGGCTTTTGATAGTACGAATGGTTCGTAGTACCTTTTAAAGAAAGCAGTTACACTGATAGATCCTAAACTGAAGACCAAACCATCGCTTTCTCCCTGTAAGCCACCAAAGAGAGGAAGGGATGGTTTGGAATGACCTAACTAGCAAAATAAATGAAATTTAGTAATGACTTGCGGAAAACCGTTGTTATCTATTGTGCCATTTGATAATAGCCTCAATTTTTGACTTCAGATTCACTTGATTTAGTACTTCGAACTTAAAATCATTTCTAACTAATAATTTACTTTCTTTAAATGATGGTATAATCAAAAAATCAAGTTCTCCTCGTTCATTTTTTTCGTCGATCTTGAATAATAGGACGGGTATACTGATAATGTTTGCGTCTCTAAATTCCTTAATAATTGCCAATTGTTTTCGCAAATTGGCTTGAAAGCTGGTGGTGGTTTTTACTTCAACAGCAAATTTGACCTTTGCATCATCTTTAAGCGTTATAAAAAAGTCGAATAATGGCGTTGGAAACTTGTCAATAGTTAACTTATAATCAGATTTCAGAAGAAATAGCTTTGCAATCTCTTCGGCTCTCCACTCCTTAAATCTAGTTGTGTCGTCCATTATATTCGATGTCTAAAAATGTTTTTATATCTACCTAAGCCTGAACTCATCCAAAAAGCTTTAACTTCGTCAAAAAGTAATTTCCTGTTTTGGAGATCTAGTTTGAATTTTGTCGGTAGTTTACTAATATTCTTCCGCTTATTTTTATTAATTGCTATTAAATATACGGAATCGGTGTTGACGTCGACTCCAGCAAGATATGTCGGACAATAGTAGGAGTTTAATTTTCGTAGTTTTTCCTTAGCAGCCTTGATTTTCAAATTGCCATCTTTATCAAGCCCTTGGGAAGTAGATTTTACTTGAACAATAAAAAAGAAATGTTCTTTCAAACCTACTAACTCAACGTAGAAGTCGGAAGATGGCCATTTTTCGCCTAAGTGTCTTGGTCTAAAGATGTAATCACGAGAAATTTCTACATTGAATATAGCTTCTCCCAGGTCACCTATTTCATTATTCATTACTTTAATGTCAATTTAACGTCTTCAATTCTGTCATTTATAGTGTGGAGGAGCGGTGTAGCAATCACTAAAGATGATGGGATGGGTAGAGATGATTGGAACTTGGATCATTTATTTATTATCCCAGCATCAAAACACATTTTTTGTAACCCAATTTACACCTGAAATTAGTTCTTCTACTTGCTCCTTTGCTGGTTCGACATCTTTTTTATGAGCACAAATGTTTCTAAAATCTCCTAAATAGGAAATTTTTCTCCAAACTGTGGTGTCAATAATATTACTATTTTTTAAGACTTCATTAAAATCTGACAATGTCGGATTTCGCTTAGTTAATGTCAACCTATGATTCTTAGTAACACTTGATAAATAACTTTCCAGAACGACACCTGCAATTACTCCACTTGAACGAATGTTGACCTTTAAAAGTGATGTCGCCGTCTCAAGTTCTGTATCTTGAAGTTCTACAAGTAAATTAGTTTGTATGTCTGCAATTACATTATCAATTCGATCATTAATAGAACATAATATGGTGTATTGGTTATAAATATTCTTTACTGTTTCTTCTTTGGTGTCAAAGTCTGGGGTATTCCATTTATTAGGAGCAACTCCTTTTAAAAAGTCTTGAATATAGTAGCATCCATATCCCATGGTTTTCCGTTTCGGGTCAATTTCGTAATATGATTTGAACTCGTAAAATCTATCTTTACCCAGAAATTCAACTATTTTCAATGCTTTCGAATACCATTTTTGATATTCGTATTGAATTGAGAACTTCTCAGCTAGTTCCTTTTTTAATTCCCCCTGTAAGATAAAATTATAGGTTCTGTATCCTTTATGCACTCTTTAATTTCTTTCTTTAGTTTTTCTTTTGAAGTCATATTTCAACTGTCAGTTTTTATCATAACGTTAAGCGGTCGTACAACCAGGCCATAGAATACAATTCTAAGAAGTTGAAATTATCTATGATTCCTCATTAGGGGATTTAGACGAGGAGGTTTCAGAAGGTATAATCTTATTCAGATCAATATATTCTCCTAAGGCTACAATATTATCACAGTTTAAACAAATTGCAAAATCATTACGCATTTGTTTAGCTTTTTGTCGTCCGCATTTTGAACAAACAATATCTATTATTTTATCCATTGAATTAAAGTTATAAAAAACTAAACTTAAAGTTTAGTTTTTTATAAAAAGCTTCACTCGCATATATTAAACTATTTGTTAAATTCAGAACACGATATTGCTAGGGTTTTATGAGCTTAATTCAATCTTGTTACTGTGCCATTCTGTATATCATATAAATTTGCTTCCATAAACTCAAATTCATCTCCAATTCTTTCATAAGAAATATTCAAATTATATATCTTATCACCAGTAGTACTTACGCCGTTTAAATCATTTTCAATCTTTTTAACGTAGAAATAGTAGGTGACTCTACAATAAATTTCTTGGATGTATTCAGGTCCTAATCGTTGATCCACGTAATGTAGACCCAACCGCTTTGTTTTTTCAATTGCCTTCATTTCAGCACTTGTGAAATCACAATTAAGTTTAGGATAAGTACTTTCAGAAATACTGTCTTGCAGTGGTATACTGGCTGATGGTGTAGGGTTACTTGTTGTAGTCAGTTCCTGTATTAGATAGAAGGTTACTATAAGCCCAATTATAGTGTAAAATATATACGGGATAAAGGATTTAGATGTCGAGCTATCCTCAATTGTATCATTACTAATTGGCTGTTTGTTAGCAGGGTTTGAATTTGGAGTGGATGGTATCTGTATCACTGCATTATTTACTATGTCGTAGCTTGTTCCGCAGTAGTGACAAGAGAATGGTTTATTTGCTCCGAAGGGTCTATTGTTTACTCCACACTTCGGACATGTGAAGATTCTTTCATTTGGATCGTTCATTGAGTGTAAGGTTTTTGCTAATTTATAAAAACACTTAGTTATTACTAAGCAAGTTATGATTTTAGTTTTTATTCTTTCGTATCTGATGAGCAAACAGCTAAAATCAGACATCGAATTCTTTGTAATCATGAAGATTAAGGAGAAAAGAGAACTAGCTAAGCTGTCGCAATCTGAGTTAGCAACCCGGCTGGATGTTTCAAATGGATTTATAGGTCAGGTAGAAAGCTCTAAGCATCCTGCAAAATATAATCTTAATCATATAAATAAGCTAGCTAAAATCTTTGACTGTTCACCAAAGGACTTTTTACCTGACACGGCTATCTAATAATCCAGGACTCACATTCGTAAGCCCTGAATTAATCAAGTTTTTTCTACTGTACTAATCTTTACATGAGGTTTCACTCCATATCCTAACCTGTTAAGAAAGAATGGCTCCACGCGAGAAGGATTATTTACTCTAACTGCATCTTGAGCATAAGAGGACATTGTGTGTTTAAATAATTGCCTCAACACCCTATTGTATAGTCGTGCTCCGAAGCGCTCTAAATTTTCATTATCATATTTAATGTAAATCATCACGTACCCCATCTTATTCTTTGTGAGCGTGATATTGAAGAAACAAGTCAGGAATTCTGAAATCAGATTTGTGTCCTGTCCACTATTTGCATGATCTACCAGAATAGTAGTCCTGTATTTACCTTCATTAAAAGGTTTTAATAATAATTTACTGGCTTCTACAACTTTGTCGAAGCATTTTGTTACCTCCTTGTTTCTTACCTTAAGTTCTTCGGTGCGAAAAAGTGTGTCATTTTGAGTTTGTTCTGTCATTTTGATTTGTTTAAGAGTTAAAAATTGAGTGAATTAGAAATTTGTATAATAGAAAAGGGTTCTTTTGAAGCCCTTTGGTTATTGTTATTTTACTTGCTAGCCGTGTTCAGCAAGGGGAAAATTACTTGTAGGTGGAAGTAAATTGATTGAAATTTCAGTGGTAGGGATTAAAAAAATGGTTGCTATGGATAGGAAGGGTACCTATATGGAGGGAATTTTAAAAAGGGTGGGCACTTCTTGTTAATGTTTCTATTATATAAATCACTTTTCCCCAAGCTTTGCCCAGGGGGTGACGTGAATGAGAGCCCGCTTCCGGTGAACTCTCAATTTATTCTGAATTATAAGAGCTATAGAAACCTCTAAAACTGAAGGAAAGTTATATCTGAAGGGGTAGGGGTACTTTTTCTTTAACCGGTAATTTTTAAATAAATTTTTTTTTGAACCACTGCATTCTTCCCGAGTTGAATAGTAAAAGAACTGTTATGCCCAGAGAAATTATCACTACTTCGTATAGCGAAGAGGAGTTTAAGGAACTACTGAAATCCATCATTACTGAAGCCGTTAAAGAAGAAATTGACCGGATACTGGAACGCCCTAATAGGCCTATTCCACCAAAAGAATTTCTTACTAGACAGGAAACTGCGAAAATATTGGGTATTTCTCTTCCAACTTTGCATTTACGGGTAAAGGAAGGTTTCATAGCTCCAAGGAGAGTTGGCAGTAGAGTGCTATTTAAATGGGAGGATCTGCAGAGTGCAATGAGAACTTATGATGAGAAACGGTTGGATAAACCAGGAAGAAATATAAATGCAAGACCAGCAAAAAGAATCTGGTAAGGTTTAATCAACAATAAGATCAAAACGACCACTAGTAAAAACAGCGCGATCATTGTTATCTTTTCATTCAGGCAGATAAACTCAAAGGTTCCGGAAACAATATTATTATCAGATCTGGTAATAGTTATTTCACCGATGTTGGAATTCTTTGTCGTATACTGCTGATCAATTGTTACTGAAGGTGTGCTGATCAGGTAATTTACATATCAAGATCTACCCAATATGACCATAAAGCGGCCTTCCAGAAAAGAGCGCTTCTACCGGCACAAAAAGCTTTCCCGTTTATTTTACAAGAGAATGTATTTGCACCACTTTGGATTTCTTTATTTAATGCAAAAGCCTAGCTGATTAAGCCTGAAGATATTAAGATAGGATAGTGTAGTTAGCCCTTAAAGTGTAAACTACTAATCGTAAATTTTGTGTTTGTTCATCTTATTCAATAGAGAATTACAAAGCAAGATCGTTAATAATGCGATACTCCCTTGACAAAATAGCCGAATTAAGTATGGAGATAAACCTTCTACAGCTACATTGGTGTTTAAAAGGAGCAATGCAATTAATAACCCAGAAACATTGCCTAACACAAAAAAGATGGATGAAAGCTTCTTGTCTTTTGCAGCCGAAGCGCGAGAACCTGCTTCAATTAAAATGAATCGCATTGTTCGAGATTCAAAATCGCTGAAAGGCATCTCAAGTAAGCTTTCTTTCATCAAATCTCGCAGGGAGTCTCTTTTTAATGTTTCATTGGACATACCGTACTTAAGTTTTAAGTTTCATTAACTGGTGGAGTGCGATAAACATGTTCTTTCTTGCGCGGTGAAGAAGCACCTTAACATTAGCTTCACTCCAACCTGTAATTTCGCAGATTGCTTTGATCCGCTCTTCTTCAAGATAAAAGAGTCGGAGTACCAAACTTTCTTTGGGAGGTAATTGATTTAGCGCCTCATTAACCAAGTAATGGCGATCCTCAGCCATTATGTCTATATCTATTCCTTCGTCCCAGATATCTTCCTCATATACCGGATTGAAGTCAAGGATATCTTTTTTAAGGATTTTAAGCCGCATCAAAGACTCATTGGTCACAATTCGGTAGAACCAGGTACTGAATTTCGATTGACGTTGAAAATTATCTAAGTTTCTAAATGCTTTCATAAAGGCATCCTGCACCACTTCTTCTGCAACGAATTCATCTTTCAGTATTGAGATCGCAATGGTATAAGCCATATTTTTATACTGAGTAAGAAAATAACCAAATGCTGTAGGATCACCTTTTAGAACTTTACCAACATAGATATCATCCATATCCTGACTAGTTCGTGTCGCTAGCACGGCGATTTCCCACCATTAACGCGATTCCAGTAGTAAGAACTAAGATGGCAACAGGAGCAGGACCGCTATCTACTACCTGCTTCAATCCTGTTATTAGCAGTATTGAGATGATAGCTAAGCCCACACCGAAACCTATTCCAATAATGCCAACTTTTTGTAAGATGTTAGCTCCTGGCTTCGACTCTTTATGCATCTCAATTAAAGGTAAACCTTTTTCAATCATCATCATTCGCTCTTTGTGTTTTGACCGATGCCAAAAGAACCAAGCAAAAAACCCGCACAGTGGAAAGATGATACAAAGAGTCATTGTTATTATCTGATAAAATTCCATAATTATAAGTGTTTTACCTATAGGATTACTTTTCTTTCGAAAAGGTTACAACTTTCAATTTTCACTCTCTTGCTTGACAACCTCTTCAATCTCTGTGGTAAATGTCCGGATTATGAAAATTAAGCTTGGACGAATGTTATTTCCTTTACATTATCAGTCATAATGTGGGGTATTAGTGTAATGATTGTAATTCCGAGTGTGGTAAGAAGGGTGGTTATGAAAAACTCTGGGTGAAAATTTAAGGCATTAAATGGGACAGTAAAAGATAGGGGAATATAAACTAATATCACTGTCCCAACTTCTCCAATTCTTTTGAAATAAGCTCAATCATAAAATCAGGCAGACTTGTACCATTCACCAAATGCCAACCATTATTAGTTTTAACATCTGAATCCTTTCTAAACCAATATTGAACACCTTTAGAAATCATTATATAAATTCCTCTGGAATCTCGTTCAATCTGTCGTTGGTAAATTCTACCATTATGCTTTAAGGTAATTATTGGCATATTATTTTGATTTAGATAGTTCTTCTAGTTGTGGGACGATCTGTTCAAAGAATTCCTGATCAATGGAGTTACTGCTTATAATCCTCCATCCGTAATGTTCATCAGGATCTTTTTGAAACCAATATTCTTTTCCTTTCGATTCCATGATAAACCATCCACGAAGGTTTCTCGTTACAGTCCTGATGTATATTCTTCCTTTATATCGTATCCTTACAACTGGCATGTTCAAAGTTAGGGATTGCTAAATTATTTAGCAAAATCCTTGAGGGAAATTTCTGCATCAGATAGTGTCATAAAACCTATACCCTTTTCCATAAGCTTTCCCATAATTGTAAAGGGTCTTTCTCCCTGTCATTCGAAAATATTTTTTCGGTAGATCACTCATTTTAATTGGCACTTCTATTTCAAACTCATCATTTATTTCCTCAAGTCGCTTCTTAATGAAAACTTCAAGATAATCAGTCTTCAGTTTAAATGCAGCATGAACAGCCGATCTTACAGGAGTACTATCTTTTTTCTCAGAAGCGTTGAGTTTGATTAATTCAGTTTTTGCTTTTCCCAAGTTGAAATCCAAGCTGGTCAATTTTTCTTTCCCAAGTCTATAGACTGCTTCAACCATTTCCGGATGTTCCTTCTTAATGTAGTTAGCAATGCCAGAGTTCAACGAATAACTTGTCAACTTTTCTGTTACTTCTTTGAAAAGCGTCTTATTCGCTTTCTTCTTTTTCCATTGCTTGAGATCCCGATCAGTAAAAGTGTAGGACTTATCTATCACTCTCAGTTTAAAAAAATTAGTTGCTTGGTATGCTTCCTTCAGCCTTTCAATCGAATTGTAATATCCTCTTACAACAATTTCATCTATGAAATTGTCCATTAGGAAATAGCTTTTCCGAGATTCAGTAATAGTAAACTTGTTGAACTTATATTTACCTAGGGCATCTTTAAGTGCAATTCTATGTGTAGGCTCATTAGTATCCAGGTATAGATTATATAACCTTTTATAACCCCTTTCCTCATCCATCAGAAATTTTAATGCTTCTTCTCTGGTTCTCTCTTCGAAATCCTTATTGGTCGTTGTAATATGTACAACGGCTTTAGTTAAATTTCTGAACCTCCCGATTATTTGAATTACTTCTGTGGCAGGATCTACTATTGTGAATGGAGCGAAATGCAGGTGTGAAATGATAATGATGTTCGGTTTATAAGCAAGTTCAATATCCACTGCACTATAAAACCGGCTGGTAAAGAAATTATATTTAGAGAACTCTTTGAGGTTTCCTTCATCATCTGTCAGTTCACTTGAAGCATTAAGAAAGCCATAATCTTTTAATTTGACAACGGCATCTTCAGAGCAGAATGCTGCTGATTCATCCTCTATACCCAAAGCTTTTATGAGTTGATAGGTTACGTCAGTGCCATTTAGAAAGATAAAACATTTCCCTTCGAGCTTTTTCAGGGTTTGCTCTAAAGCGGCTGAAATGCAGTTGGTGTGAAGAAGGTTTAATTTCTTTCGGTAATCGAATGTGGGTGTGATTCTAACGATTTCAAAACTGTGTTTCTTAAATCTTGGATCTGAGGGTAAAATCGGTGTAGCTGAGATCATTGCTTTATTAGTAAAATCAAAAAACTCTTCAAATGGTAAAATAACTGCTGATCTATAATTCCCATCTTGAATAGACTTTTCACATTCATCGTATAACAAGAAATAATCGTTTAAACAATCAACACCCTTTGCGAAGAAAGCGGGCATCACTTTTCCTGAAAAACCTTCAGGGGTCGTGATAATCTTTTTATAAGGAACGTCGCTTAAAATAAAATCCTCAACATCACTTTGGTCAATTCCCTTGTGTACTCCTAGTACTTTAATGCTTTCTGTTGGTTGTTCCTCGTTATGCTTCTTCTTCTTACCAATTATCACAGGGACATTGGGCTCTATTATTATAGAATTCCGTAATGAGGTTAACTCCGTATATGTTGCTCCTAACCCAGGCAAGGTTTTGTAAATAATTCTATTCGTTGGTATTAAAGGCAGTACGTCATTGAAACGTTGATTCTGATCTATGTAGACTATATTTTGTTTCATCTTGATTTAAGTTATGTTAATTAAAAAAGGAGCCCGAAGGCTCCTTAATTTTAAGCCGCTTTCTTTTTAGCAGCAGGGGTTGTTGCCCTTTTAGGGGCAAAGGATCCCTTGCCTTTTAAAAAGTTTGAAATTAACAGCTCGGTTTCACGAGTTTTAGCAATTCCAAGACCTTCGGTCCCATTTACAAATTGCATTTCAATCCATATGCTAGCTTCGCCAAAGCGGCTAACATATGTCCTGCTTGAAATTCTCAAGCAGTTTTTCAGTCCAGACTTCAAGTCTGCTAACTGATTTTTGTAATTACGATTACGGTTTACAAACTCATTCGTAATCGCTCTGGTAGCAGCTTTCTTTGCTACTACCCTCTTTGCTACAGTTTTTGACGCCACAGTAGCTTTGGCGATTTTTACTTTTCCCATTTTTTTTAAATTTGGGATTAACAATTTGCTTCGCTATCACGTGCTCGTAGCTCCTCCGACAAATTCGAGTAGCTAATAAATTTTGCTATCTCCCATTTGATGCTCAAAGGTATTTTGACTTAGGAAGGTGTACAGAAATAGTAAGTGGGGTGATTTTCGAGAGATAATTATATCTCGCTTTCAAGCAGATGGAAGAGGTTTTTAGCCTATATATTTTTATTATTTTTTATAAGAGTTCTGATATAATCATCTTCATCACTTTCAATCTTTAACCTAATTAGGTTAAAGGCCTTTAGTAGGTCAAAAATGAATCTTCCCTGTTGAGAGGAAAATTCGGTTTCTCCCTTAAAGATATCGCGTTTATTTAGGTAGTATAATATGGTCAAAGAGAAAGAAGCTAGGGCTTTGTTCCAGAAACTACCTGTCCTAACCCTTAGCTTTTTATCAGTGGCTTCAAGAAGGCTAAGGGTGATCTCCTGGTTGGCTAGATATTCACGCAATATCTCATTTCCATTAGAGGCGGTTTTGATTATTGAGTGATAAAGATCATCCCATATCTTCGTTATGATGAATGGTTGGTCAAAAATCACTTCAAGTTTGCTTATTCTCTCATTCCTGATTTTTAAAGACAAATCTTTGTTTTGGGACCCTTCTTTAATCTTTTGAAGTGCTATTAGTTTTTTAACCGTTTTAGAAGCATGCTTTAACAATTCTTCTTTATAAAGAAAATCACCTGCATCAAATTGTAGAAAAATAGAATATAAATATAAAATGTTTGGGAAATGCTCCTCCAGCTTGTATTCAGTGAGAACATCTTCAAGCCTTTCTTTTAATGCTAAAAACTGTAGTTCAGTATCAATCCCATCTATTTCTATTGTTACATCGTAAATCTCCTGATCATCATTTGCGTCATCATGATTAATTAAGTCCATAGCTGCCTGGAAATGACAGTCAGCCAAATCACTAAGCTTGACAGTTAACGGAATAGGGAATGCCATGAAATAAAAGTAAATAAATCATAATTAAGGACAAGTTTTTGTCAACCGTATAAAAAAGATACTTTATTGAATTTTCTTGTCCTTAATAATTTATTTGATTTTAAGATGTTCAGTTACTTTTTGATTTACTTCATCTATTACAGATTGCTCAAAGCTGTCTAAGTAAATATTAGTTATCCTATTTCCGTACTCATGACCCATTGCTTCAGCTATCAACTCATTGGAATAACCAAGCCTTTTTGCTGTAGTAGCCCAGGTATGTCTAGCAACGTATGTCGTAAGAGGCTGCTCAATCTTACTTGTCTCCCCTATTTTTTTCAGCCACTTATTTGAAGTCTTTATCCATTGCGATATAAGTTTTTTTGCCTCGAGTGAATCCTCCTGTATAGTTATTGGAAGAACGGGTAACAAATATTTTAAGTTTCGAGTTCCATACTGCGTAAAAATGCTCTTTGCTATAGGTAATAATTTAATAGTATAATTTTTATGGGTCTTTCGTCTTCTATATGTCAGTATATCCTTTGAAATATTATCTGGTTTTAGATAAGCCATATCAGTAAAAGACATCCCCCTTAAGGAAAAGCTAAGCAAAAAATAGTTTCGGGCATGCCATTGTCTTGAGTTAGGTTTTAAATCCAACTTACTTAGATTTACGATATCTTGTTTTGTAACTCCACGCTTAGCAGTCTTATCAGTTCGTATTTGAATTTCAGTGAACGGATAAAATGAGCGATCAACGATTTTAAATTTGATAGCCTTATTGTATATGGCCCTTATAGATCTTAAATAATTTCCAATAGTATTTGGCTTAACACCGTCTTTGACCAATTTCCGTTTAAAACCATCTAAAAAAGCGTAATCTATCTGTTTAAAC
>DASWTL010000115.1:0-6578 GCA_036402155.1 Sphingobacteriaceae bacterium
CTTTAAAATTTCAGAAAATATTAACATTATAATTTTTTTAAATGATGCTGGACGCCATACTGTCCCACGCCGGCGGGGGTTAGGGGGTGGATTAATAAAAATCTCAGTTCTCCGCCTGCGGCACCTCTCCGCCTGGATGGCCTCCAGTCGGACGGGCGCCAGCGGAGGACATGCGTGGCGCTTTAAAATTTCAGAAAATATTAACATTATAATTTTTTTAAATGATGCTGGACGCCATACTGTCCCACGCCGGCGGGGGTTAGGGGGTGGATTAATAAAAATCTCAGATCTCCACCTCCGCCTGCGGCACCTCTCCGCCCGGATGGCCGCCAGTCGGACGGGCGCCAGCGGAGGACATGCACGGCGCTTTAAAATTGAAGTAAATATTAACATTATTATTTTCTGAAATGATGCCTGGGCGCTATGCTGTCCCCCGCTGGCGGGGGTTAGGGGGTGGAATAATAAAAATCTCAGCTCTCCACCTGCGGAACCTGCGGAGGACAAGCACGGCGCATTAAAATTGCAGTAATAATTAGTATCAACTTATTGGAATTTAAAGGTGTCAGACACTTTGGAAGTGTCAGACACCTACCCTATGAGGGAGTTTCTTACCCAACCATCCCCATCAACCTTCCCGAAATCAATACAAATCCTCCGATGACTACATAAAACGCCAATACTATAATCAGAACCGGCTGTTCGGGATGTTAAGCTTTAGCGCATCCCGAACATTAGATAAGGACAGATTTATAATCTGCTTACCACTGTTGCCTTACGGAATTAGAAATCCCTTTTTATCTTTAGTTCGACATTACCCTGCGGAAGATGTCGAACAGCGGATGTTTTCCCTTCCCGTAAGTACCTAAATTCTGCTACCTTCCGTCCATAAGAGCTTATCAATCATTCGGTTCCTGCTAATTCTATCAAGATTTTGTAAACTATTAAATTCCTGTTCAACAACTACAGTTAACGGCTTAGTATAATCCAGGCAATATTTTATAACCGTCTCATTTCTAGCTTTAAATTCCGAAAGATTTTTCAGATAGATGCCATAGTCGTTTTGTTTCTGATTCAAGGCATTCCGGGCAAGCTGATCCATTGGAATAATCACCGACGGGTTATTTAAAAAAAGAATCTTTGACGCCAATGACGCCATAACGCCATTTGTCACACCTCTTTCTTTTAAATAGTACGAAAACATGTCCACATCGTTAGCTGTATCACCCTTTACCCATAAAATTGTTTCCGTCAAAAGTCTATCAATAGTGCCCTTCGGAAAGTTTCTTACTACTTTAAACTCAATCAGGAATGAATAAAAACTACCACTAACTTTACTGGTGTATTTCTCCGCTGATAATAAACCAGTCTTAAAATCTTGGAAAGATTTAATGTAATGCAGGTCCGTACGATAGTATGTTAGAAAATTGCCGATAGCCTGAATTTGTTTATTTGTCATGTTTAGCTTTTAGTTTAAGCCAATGTACACCGCTGTTCGGGATGTTAAGCTTCAGCACACCCCGAACCTTAGTTACATGCAGACACCATCTGCATACCGCCAGGTTTCCTACGCGATTAATTCACAACCTTAAAGAGTAGTACTGAAAGCTTCCCGCAGCACTGCCAGACTCTTCGGCACTGCCGTATCCGGATTTTCTTTCCCTTCCATCTCCAATGATACATAACCTGTGAAGTTTGCATTTCGCAAAATGGTCGCGATACGCTTATAATCCAGATCAAGGGTATACCAGTTTCCTCCGCCGTAATAGGTTTTTGCCTGGACAATAGTGGCGTAAGGTGCAAGTTGCTCGAACTGCGAATAAGGGTCTCCGGAAAAGTTCCCTGTATCTACGTTCATCCCCATGGCCGGAGAAGAAGCATGTGCCTTATATATCTTCAAAAGCCCTTCAACCTGAGTGGTTAAGCCCCAATGGTTCTCAATTGCAAGAATTACTCCGGCCTTTTCGGCTTCCTTTAAACATTCGCCGATAGCATCAATAACCCAGTTAAAGCCATCTTCATTGGTATATCCGGGAAGAGGAGTTTCTTTTCCCTTAACCTTCATCAACTCATCAAAAGTTCCGGCGGTGTTCCATCTACCGGAGTTTAAGCGAATACATGGTATTCCCATCTGAGTGGCCAGTTGAATGCAACGGATCGTGTGGTCAATATCTTTTTTTCGTGCGGCGGCATCGGCCTGAACAAAATTCTGATGGATGGATAGCATGGGCAAGGCCAATCCGCACTCAAAAGCCAGCCGTTTGAGCTTGTTCATGTACGAGATTGATTCGTTTTCCATCTGCCGGTGAAGGATCTCTACCCCATCAAAACCCAGGCGGGCTGCATTTTCTATTACTTTTTCAATAGGATACTTTGTTTTTTCAAAGTGCCAGTACGAATAAGTAGAAACACTGATACGGATGGGCTGGACAGATTTCGGAATAGTAAGAGCGCTTGCAGGAGAACTTAAAACCACAGGCCCGGTAAAAGCGGTTGCTCCTAATACAGCGGCCTTTTTCAGCCAGTCTCTTCTCGACGATGAATTTCCGCCTCCAGATTGTTGATTTTGCATAAGAATATCAGGTAAATGGATATAGTAAAAGTAATTCATTTCATAACAAAACCAAGCTTTAGATTCCAAGTTTTGTGTTGTTCCGCTGTTCGGGATGTTAAGCTTCAGCACATCCTGAACTAAAGATAAAGGCAGATTTGTAATCTGCTTACTGCTATTTCCTTTCGGGATTAGAAATCCCTTTTTATCTGTAGTTCGGCATCACCCTGAGGAAGATGTCGAACAGCAGAGACCGACTTGCTCGTCTAGCTGCGGGACAGTAGTTTAACTTTTAATCTCGAAACCCGGTGTTCCTATTAACATTGACGTTATAGTAAGTAAATTCTTTAATTGATAAAATTATATTTGTAGATTGAACATGATTTATGAACTATTTTCTCCTCGTTCTATAGAGAAATAATTCACACCGATCAGGATTGAGTTTGCTTTTAAGGTTTTGCAAGGGATATTACATGCTGAAACTGGATAGATTGTGCCTAATTCGGCTTTTATTTTCTGTTATCAAAAACACTACTGTAAATAATAAAAGGAAGAAAACATGATTTGCTGCATATATCCCTTATGTTTTAGAAACTGTTAAAAAAATATTAACTATGATAAAATATGCTACTAAACTGATGTGCCTGACTGTCATGGGCTTTGCTTCAAGTATTCTCTGTATTGCGCAGGTTAAGGAATACGTATTGCCAAACAGCTATAGCAGTGGCTTAGTAAAGATCAATTTTTCTTACAAACCTGTATTTACTTTGGTGAAGTGGGAAAAGCAGGCAGACTTAATCCTGGAAATGAATATTATCCCCTCTACCGCTACAAATCTACAAGGAGGATTCTCATACCGTTACCGTTATAATGGGAAAGAGTACAGCAATGATGATGTGGGTATGGAAGTATTTAATCCCATCAAGATCTCTCAGATGACTTTAAAACTGCGGGTGATGGGCCCGGGCTTAAATACAAGCATTACCTATAAGGGATTCTCTTTGAAACAAAAAGTTGCCGTAGTTCCTTTAAACGCAGAAGCCGGAAGTTACACAGTTTTTCTGGAAGGTTTAGAAGGGGTATATTTTTTGGGCGTACAGCCCATACGTAAGAAAATAGACGAATTAATTGCCTATTCAAAAAAAACAGTCTCCTTCAAAGAACCTTCAGGAAAGCAAGGGAGCAAACCTTCCGGAATAGCCCAAAATGCCCCAAAGCCAACAGACATTACCCCGTCCGGCTCTAAAATGGCTGACGACGATTTTTGGGAATCAGGCAAGAAAGAATCAACGGCCAAATCAGGAAATGTGATCCCCGATCAGCCAAACCATAAAAATCTTCCAGACTTTGTGCGCACAACTGACGGTGGCTATTTTCATCGCGGTGCCGATGGAAAGTTCAGGGAGGTGAGCGCTCAGGAGTATGAAACGGCAAAAAAAGCAGTCGCCACATCAAGCAGTCAGGCACAACAGGAAAAAGCTCAGCCAAAATTTACCGCCGAACAGATCGGGACTATGGCTTCCAAAAATTTCACGGATCAGGTTGCGGAAAACAATGCTGTCTATGACAAAATTGACCGGCAGTTTGATATGTACAAACAAAACTTTTACCATGCCGAGGCTATCCGAAATGGCAAGCAAAACCTTACAGGATTGAGCCGGCTGGAAGGCAATTACAGTTCTGTGCAGGAGCTGGAAGCGGAGTTCAACCAAAAGTATTACAGCATACGGTCAGAAGTGAATAATTTAGAGCAAGCACGCAATGCCAGGCTGAGCAACGGAGTAAACAATACGTTCAATGGAAACAGTACCGAGCAGGCCATTGGGCAGGGTATGGAGCTAATAGGTGGCATGATCAATAGTGCACAGGCAGCAAAAGAAAGAAAAGAGGCCCAAACAGCGCTAAAACTTGAACGAGACCAGCAATTGGCAGCAATGGAAACTGCTAAAACCAACGCCCGTATCGTGCTGCGTACTAAATTGGTACAGAGCTTTCCGAATGGTGGCACCCCCCTGAGTTCGCATAAGGTTACCTTACCACAAGTGTATGTATTTGCCTATGTGAATGATAAGGCAACTATCTATAATCAGCAAGCTTTGGTTTCAGTAAGCAATGTGTTTCCGGTACAGCAATACGCTGATGGTACGTATCCATTTAAAACAACGGTTCTCAATAAATTAAAGGGCTACGCTCCAGGTGAAATTACGCTGGTAGGCTATTATGGAGATAAAGAAAGAGCTGAGGAGATGCGCAATGCATTTATCAACCTGGCTGCCAAAAGCGAACTGACCGTTAAACCATTTACTGTTAAAACAGTGCCCGGCTCAACATCGCCTGGAGTTAAAGGCACTACGGGCGATTTTTGGGAAACTGGCAAAAAAGCAGTGAGCGATACAACCAAAGCAGAGAAGAAAGCAGATTTCTGGAATAATTGAAATTCATACATGGACCATTCCACTGCTACTAGCAAGAGTAAAGAGAATGTTTCGCCACTGGGCGGCCGCTAAACTGGGCACTGCATTAGGTAAACGCCCGCTGTTTGGCCCGTGCAACTGATAGTAAGTGTTTATAGATTCGACACAATACACAAATATGATTTCACAAAAAAAAGAAACAAGATGAAATCCCTTACCCTTTTCTCGATAGTATTTATTTTATCGCTAAACAGCTTTTCTCAGAACAACCAAACCGAAGCCAAAGCTGCCTATCTGCTTGCAGAAGAAAGCTACGGTAAAGGCGACTATAAAGCTGCGCTGCGCTACCTGGAAGCAGCCAAACAAAGCTATGGATCATCAAACAGTAAAATGCTCTACCTGCAGATCCAAACCGAAATTGAGATTGGCAAAATCACCCCCGGCAACGATGAGAAAATTTTAGCTCTGATTGATGAGTTCGAGAAATTGCCTGATGTTGGAACGTTTAGCGAGGAAAAGGTATTGGAAGTTGCCAAAACCAAGCTGACTTTAAAAACACAGTTATCGGATGCCAAAGAGAAAGCACAAAAGGAGGTTCAAGAGAAATTGTCGACAGAAGGCACACTCAATGCTTTTGAGAAGGATTTAGGTTGGCCGGTGGGCGCATCACTTGCTGACTTGCAAGCAAAACATCCTGCTTTTGCCAAGGCGTTAACTGATCGGCTATTTAATAAAAACAACATCAAAACTACCGGTGCCGGCGAGGTAATTTATACTTACGATATGACGGATTTTTACTTTCGAAATAATGTACTTAAGCGTATTTCCAGAAATAAACAACTGTTTTTGAATTCCGGCAACGATCCGGGGGGTGTCAAGGGCAAACCCGCACTTAAAGAAATTTTGGATAATTATATCCTAAAATATGGATATATGCCAAATCCCAGTATTTTGGCAGATAAAACTTCCGGTTTTTATAGTGAATCTTATATTCTGCAAGCAGGCACAAAACGGCTCTTGGTAGGTTATACCTATTTTCAAAACACTAGCTCCTGTGTCCTTATGTTCGATACTGACGCTGGGGTTGTTAAATAACTATGTTATCCTGATTAAATACTTCGTTTGTATTTAATGTTGTACTCCGCTGTGCGGGATGTTAAGCTTCAGCGCATCCCGTACTTCAGACAAAGGCAGATTTGTAATCTGCTTACTGCTATTTCCTTTCGGGATTAGAAATCCCTTTTTATCTGTAGTTCAACATCACCCTGCGGAATATGTCGAACAGCAGGTTTGCGGTTGAAAGTTTCCAGCGTTGCAGATGGGAAATAATGGTTGGAATTTACTACTTAGTGTAATTATTGCTAAATATCCTCCTTTTTGAAGCTTTGTTGTGCCATAGTTGTCTCTTCCTTGTTCCTTCCTTGTGTGGAGCAAAAAACTGAAGCCGTTTACGAATTAGAATAATAAATGCCACTCAGGCATCGTAAAGGCGGTTTTTACGTTTATGGATCCCTTTTAAAAAGTTCCATTCTTCGACATGATTAGACCCTTAGTGTATTTTCCACCTTTGTTGGTGTCCCCACCATAGCCGTTAACCTAAGATTTAAATATTTCAT
>DASWTL010000116.1:0-26096 GCA_036402155.1 Sphingobacteriaceae bacterium
TCTTCAGTTTATTCCATGTTAATCAACCCTAAAATTAATATGAATATTGCTCATTCATATGGATTAATTGTGTTTCCAATGGTTATACCTGTAGTTGCAGGTTCTGTTATTTGCTCTCCTTTTGGTGTTACACTTAGTAAAATAATACCTGAAAGAACCGTTCAAATACTGTTTGGAGCTTTTCTTTTATTAGTTACCTTAAATATGATCTATAACCTATGGCTCTGATTTTACAGATTGAAACATCAACTTCCGCATGCTCTGTTGCATTGTCCAATAATGGAAAGAGCCTGGCTGTTAAAGAAAAAGTGGAACAAAATATTCATGCAAGTCATATCACATTATTCATTGATGAAGTAATGAAAAAGGCCTCAGTTGATTATTCTGATCTGTCTGCAGTTGCGGTTAGTAAGGGTCCGGGTTCGTATACCGGTTTAAGGATTGGTGTGTCAACTGCAAAGGGACTTAGTTATGCTTTAGACATACCTTTAATAGCTGTTGATACGCTGTATTCGATGGCTTCAGGATTTTTTCACACACATCAGGTGGAAATTAAAGAAAATACACTGCTTTGCCCGATGATAGATGCGCGCAGGATGGAAGTATATATGGCCTTGTTTGATCATAAATTACAATGTGTTGAACCAGTTCAGGCAAAAATTCTGGAATCTGGTTTTTTTGACCATTACCTTGAAAATAAAGAGATCGTTTTTTTTGGTGACGGAGCTTTTAAAGTAAAGAGTTTATATCCTGAAAATCCAAATATAATTTTTGCGGAGTTTCATAACTCTGCCGCTAATCTCACGGAGGTGGCTTTCGGGAAGTTTAAAAATATGGATTTTGAAGATGTCGCGTACTTTGAGCCGTTTTATCTGAAAGATTTTATTGCAGGTAAAGCCAAGGGCTAATTACTTTTTCTTACTGAATAGTCTCTTGATAAATCCACCTCTTGTACCTTTTTCTTCAAAGCCAGGAATTCGCGTAGCATTATGCTGATGTTCAAGCACTGTTCCAAATTTTACAGCAAATCCAAAATAAACGGAAGCTGCCGTATGCCCATTTCCTTCAGTTTCTTCATTTATAAAATTTCTGGCGGCAGTACGGGTTTGTGAAAATTGATCAGTGCCCATGTATAATTCAAAGTTTGGTGATTTGATCATAACTTGTCCACCCAGTTGTAAAAAGTTGTTTAAGTTATAAGCAGAAGATAAGGTCAGCACAAGATTACGGTATCTGTAATTATTGATGAATGCAATATCACCACCCGGATAAAATAAATTTTTTGATAGAATTAAATTAGGTTGGTAATTATTGAAATCTTTATTAATCAGAATCTCGGCCTTTGCATTGGTGGGTGAAAGGAAGCTTCCCTGACTTTCTATATCTCCAATCTGATCAACAAGGTCCTCAATTAAATCGTCATCTGCGCGATTTGAATTCGGATTGTTTGTTGTACCAGTACCATTAAAATTATATTCGTAAGAATCCTTTGACCATTTAATAAAGCCCAGATCTTTAATATTGCCTATTGCATACCAGCCATCTCTGAACTTATAATTGGCACTTAAAGTGATGGAGGCGCCGGGATTTTTAAGTGATGGATAAAAGTCTTTTTTTTCTGGTTCTTGCTGCCCGAAATTTGACTGGTACTGCCCTCTTAGATTTAAAACGGCCTGATCGGTGGTCTCATTAAAGGTTAACGATGATGAATCTATTCTAAGTTTGTTATATGCTAATCCGTTCAGGAAACTGAGCTTAGCCCCTAACCCCATACGGCGGCTGTAATTTGCCCGGTACGAAAAACTGAACTGATTATATAATTGATTATATCCTTTATTATTAAAAATATTGCTATACCCTGCCTCTGTAAATTTATCAAGGTCACTAAACACAGCAAAGGTTTCGTTGCTGGCTCTGATATAGGTATCATTGCGTAGTTGCCAGGAAAAGCCCATTTCTTTCTCTCCTTTTACGGCTTTAAGAAGACGAAACATGAGCAAATAGTTGTTTGTATGGGCTGCAAGGACATTGTCTTTCCCTCCAAACGGAACATCACTGCTCACCTTTGATTTGAAGACTAATAGTCTGAATGCTTCTTGAGACGGGCCGGTAAACGTTGTATTTACACTGATAGTAGGTATAAAAAAATTGAAGGCATATCTGCGGCTGGTGTCAATTTGGAAAGCTCTTTGTGATGAATTTTCAAATGTATCAAACAGCGTTCGGCTATTATATAATGAATATTGTTGTGCTGAACAAAACGACGATAAGACGAATAAAAAGCACACCAAACTGATTTTCTTCATATTAATTTAATGAATGGCGTATTCGGATGTATCAGTATAAACGGAATCCGCAATCTCAGCTAACGGAGATTGCACTGCATCGGGTTTAAAGCCGATATATAAGTTAGTAAAAAAATGGTGGGTGTCACTGCTCCATTGGTATGAAAGAGCATAAAAATCTTTTAACCCATAATTAGAATTCATAAACGCTCTTGCAAAACCTGGCTTTAGTTCGGCTTTAGCAATAGATTTTGAATTATTATTATGAATAAATAGGGTTACATTACTCTCATTGGCAACAAGTTGTTCAAAAGCTCTGAATGCACTGGTTTTGTAAAGGAACCGGTCGGCTCCATATTGATTATTAAATCTTTTAAGTGCGCCTGATGAATTTGCTATAAAAATGGTATTATCGGCTATAAAGTAATAAGGACGTTTAAAGGATTTAAGAGCATCGCCAAAATAAAAATAGAATAGTTCAGGGTAGTTTATTTGTCTTATTGCTTCTATCGAAGGTTTGCTGAGAGGTTCAAGATAAAAGTCAAGCTGGCGTCCATTGCTTACTTTTATAGCTGCAAATTTTTCATGGTTGGATAATTGGAATGTTATAAATTCATTTCCCCATAGCTCTTTAATATCCCGTTCCGGACTAATTCCATTTTCGTCTGCAATCTCCTGCATTTGTTTTGCCAATTGATCATAATGCTTTCGTTTTTTGAGTAGCTTTCTTAGATCAGAGGTAAATTGTTGATAGTCAGACAATCCAAACATTAAATAATTTGATGTGCTTTCAGGAACAATTCGCATCAATGTGTTTTTTATAGGTTTTTGGTGGAGAAATAAGGATAAGTAACCTGATGAAGAAGTGTCTGGGTTGCTTATCCCGTTAAACATTAATGCATCACTTTTAAAATTTAAATTTAAGGTTGATACTCCTTTTACGTTATCTAAAAGTTGAAAGTTACCATTAGTCTTACCTTTAAAAAAGCCTGCTAAGTATTCTTTAAATGTTCCAAGATTAAAATACAGGTTAATTAATGAATTTTGGTTCTTAATACTTAAATCGCCAATTTCTTTAATGTAATTCTCGCTTATTTTAGCATGTTTGGCATTAATACTTTTAAGTAAGAGTGATTTGGAAAAACTTCCTATAACTACCGCGCCATCAATAAATACAAAAAAAGGGTTGGCTTGTCCGGGTAATACTATTTCTAAAAGATGATTGCCTGTGGTGAGTGAATCGGAGATAATCTTGAATTTATTACCGGGGTTACTTTTAAGATCTGCAAGATCAACTTTGTCATTAAGCATGGTTAACCATAAAAACTGAACAGAATCCTTCTCCGTATGAAAAGATAGAAACATTTTCTGCTGATCTGCCAGTGGGGAAACGAGTGTATTCTTTAGAAAAGACGATTTTAAAATGAACAGTTCGTTTTCTCTTGTTTTGCCAATAATTTTATTGAAAAGTGAATAATCTTTAAATATTTCATAAAAGCTATTGTCATTTGTAAACTGCAGCACAAGCGCTGTGTCATCCGGTATATATCCTAAAACCTTATTGCTGTTTCGATTATCCAAAAACAAGTTGGAAAAATAGAGTGCAGCTAAAATGATGGTGGTAATTAAAAGCAGTACGGTAATAATAATAATCTTCTTCATCTGCCGGTGGTGGAAACAAGTTATATTTATGAAGGTGTAATAAATAAACAGTTTACTAATTTAGCCTTTTTAAGCCCCCTTTATGCAAAAAAGAATAATTATAACCGCAGCTATATCCGGAATACTTTCTATAATTACCGGTGCATTTGGTGCTCATGGATTGAAAGCGCTTTTAAGTGAGGCTAATATGAATGTGTGGCATACTGCCGTTCAATATCAATTTTATCATACTTTGGCTTTGTTGTTTCTTTCAACCCTTGCCCAGGCTAAACAGAGTTTGGTGATCCCAGCGTATTATTTTTTTTTAACCGGCATTCTTTTATTCTCCGGGTCGCTTTATATTTTAGCCACAAGGGAAGTGCACCATTTAAGCTGGACTTCGATTTTAGGACCGATAACTCCCATTGGAGGCTTGTTCTTTATTGGGGGCTGGATTTTCTTGTTACTTGCCGGATTAAGAATGAAGCATGCTTGAGTTTAATGAAATTTCAACTGCTGAAAGGCATACCCTGTTCATTGAGGTCGTGTTACCCTTATCGATCTCAAAAACATATACATACAGGGTTCCCTATGAGTTAAATAATGCTATAGCAGTTGGAAAAAGAGTTGTTGTGCAATTTGGTAAAAGCAAATTATACACAGCCATCATTTATAAGATTTCTGATGTCCCTCCTCAGCTTTATGAGGCAAAATACATTCTTGATATCCTGGATGAACAACCAATAGTAACTTCTTTACAGTTAAAACTATGGGAATGGATGGCAGAATATTATTTATGCAATATTGGTGAAGTAATGCAGGCTGCACTACCTGCCGCATTAAAGTTAGCCAGTGAAACCAGAATAATTTTAAACCAGAGTAATATTGACAAATCAGCCCTTTCTGATAAGGAGTTTCTTATTGTAGATGCTCTTGAGATCAAATCAGAACTTCGGGTAAGCGATATAAGTAAGTTATTAGGTCAAAAAACGGTTTTTCCCATTTTAAAGGGCCTGTTTGATAAAGGAATAGTTAATATCCTTGAAGAGATTACTCAGAAATATAAGCCAAGAATAAAGTCTTTTATAAAGCTGAATGAAGATTATCTCGCTTCAGAAAATTTGAAGGCATTGTTCGAGATCCTGAACAGAGCGCCGAAGCAGCAGGATGCGTTATTAGCTTATATAAAACTCAGGAAAGAGCGAGCTGAAATAAGCAAATCGGATCTTTTAGAGCATAGCGGCTGTGGGGATTCTGCGCTGAAAGCATTGCTTGATAAGCAGATTTTCCTGATCTATAATAAAGAGCTAAGCCGGCTTTTCTCCGAAGATGATGAAGAACTTCAGGAGTTTGAATTAAGCAAGGAGCAGCAAGATGCATTTAGTCAGATCGAAGGTCACTTTAATTCCAGAAAGGTTGTTCTTTTACATGGGATCACTTCTTCAGGCAAAACACAGGTATATGTACGGTTAATGGAAAAGGTTCTGGCAACAGGAAAGCAGGTTTTGTATCTGTTGCCTGAGATTGCCTTAACCACGCAAATAATTGAACGCTTACGTAAATATTTTGGGAGTAAAGTTGGAGTTTATCATTCAAAATTCAATGATAATGAGCGTGCAGAAGTTTGGAAAAAAGTTCTAAATGGCGATTACGATATAATCCTTGGCGCCCGATCTTCCATATTTCTTCCATTTCAATCGCTGGGTTTAATTATTGTTGATGAAGAGCATGAGACATCATTCAAGCAATTTGACCCTGCACCAAGGTATCATGCACGTGATACTGCGATCTATTTATCCGGTATTTTTGATGCCAGGGTTCTTCTGGGTTCTGCTACTCCAAGCCTTGAAAGCTATTATAATACTAAAATAGGTAAATATGGGCTGGTAGAGTTAACCGAACGCTATGGCGGAGTAAAGGTGCCTGAAATAAAAATAGTGAGCATCACCGAAGAAACAAAAGGGAAAACTATGCAATCCCATTTTACCAGTGTGCTTATTGATCAGATAAAAAGTGCTTTTTCACGAAAAGAACAGGTGATTTTATTTCAGAATAGAAGGGGATATACTCCATTTATTCTATGCTCAACATGTGGGTTTTCACCCAAATGCATTAATTGCGATGTAAGTTTAACGTATCATAAAACCACAGGTAAACTGCACTGTCATTACTGTGGGTACCGAAATGAAGTTTTGCATGAGTGCCCTGCATGCGGATCAGCCCATATTGAACAAAAGGGTTTTGGCACTGAAAAAATTGAAGATGAACTTAAGCTCATTTTTCCAGAAATTAAAGTCTCCAGGATGGATCTCGACTCGACGCGGTCGCGTAATAGCTTTCAGCAGCTTATCGATGATTTTGAGGACAAAAAGATCGATGTAATGGTAGGTACCCAAATGGTTGCCAAGGGTCTTGATTTCAGTAATGTTAGCACCATAGGTATTATCAGTGCAGACAGTATGTTGAATTATCCGGATTTCAGAGCTTATGAACGCAGTTTTCAGTTATTATCACAAGTTGCTGGGCGGGCAGGCCGACGGGATAAGCAAGGAGAGGTTATTATACAGGCATACGATATTAAAAATCGGGTATTACATCAGGTGGTGAATCATGATTATAATGCACTGTTTACCTCAGAAATTATTGAACGTAAAAATTTCAATTATCCACCTTTTTATAGGTTAATTCAATTAGATGTTAAGCATAAGAATATTGTTCGACTTGAAAGTATAGTGAAAAACCTGGCAGCTATACTTGAAAAACAATTCGGTGAGCGTATCCTTGGGCCTGAGACCCCTCTGGTTGGAAGGGTCAGGAATTATTATATTAAAACAATACTAATAAAGGTTGAAAAAGAAGGTGTTTCTATTAATAAAATTAAAACGGCCTTATCATCTATCCTTAGAGCCTTTGAACCAGATACAAATAATAAGGGAATAGTTATACAAATTGATGTAGATCCTTATTAATCAATCATTTAATCCGAAATTATATTGCAAGGAGAATGATGTTAGCGGCCTTGGCAGAAACTCCATTTTCCGATAAGTTTGCAGTGTTCTGGTTCGGTTATTATCACGGAACGTTTTTTCCTGGCGCTCGTAGCTGTAAAAAATATCAAACCCTGCTTCGGCGCTGAGTGTAATATGGTTTATTAAATTAAATCTTATTCCACCCATAGGAGCCAGTGTTGCTCCTTTTTTTTCGGCAAGAACATCATACGGCGTAACGGAATAGCTGCTGCCAACTGCTTGCGAACTGCCCTTGAATCTATTGCTTCTATATCCTATTTCAGCACCAAAATAAGGCTGGATCCTCGTGTATAAAATGCTTTTTTCAAAACCGGTCCGTATCTGGTAATCCTGTATCTTTCCTGTAGTGACTTCGCAATCCTCGCATTCATTGTTAAAAGTCACTGTTTCATTAATTAAGCTGCCTGTGAAACGGTAGCTTATCTGATTGTCATTATATTTTAAAATCAGGCCGTTTAAAAATGACTTATGAAGGTCATTACTATTGGTCTGATTTAAGATTTTGGGAAATTGTTCCAGCCCAAAAATAGCTGCACCTGCAGTAAATGAAAAACTGTTTTGAATTTCAACGCGTCCGTTCCTTTTTTGAAGAATAAAATTATCCGGCCTTACGGTATCAATCCGTGTTACCTGTGACATTGCGGATAAAGTGGTTAAGAAGAAAATTGACGCTAGTAAAGTTTTTTTCATGTATTCAGTGTGTAATGTAAAAGTAAAGAAAATTTAATAGCAGCAAAGCAAATATGTTTAAACATGTAAATACAATTTGTTTATAAAGTTGCTACTTTTGAATAGAAATGGCTTATAAGTTTGTTGATAATTACCGGGAAAAGGGTGGACGGAAAAAGTTGGTGGAAGTGCTTAAAGAAAAAGGTATTGAAGATAGTCGTGTATTAAAGGCTATTGGCAACGTTCCCCGGCATTTTTTCTTTGATGAAACCTTCTGGAAACAGGCGTATAAAGATATTGCATTTCCAATAGGTGAAGGCCAAACCATTTCACAACCTTATACGGTTGCTTATCAAACTCAGCTTTTGCACATTAAACCCGGAGAGAAGGTTCTGGAAATAGGTACGGGGTCAGGATATCAGACATGTATTTTATTAGAGCTTGGCGCGAGAGTTTACACCATTGAAAGACAGGAGAAACTTTATGAACGGGCTAAGGTATTCCTGGAAAACATGGGTTATGATTGTAGATTTTTTTTAGGTGACGGCTCTAAAGGTATTGCTGAATATGCTCCTTACGATAAAATTATAGTTACTGCCGGTGCACCTCTTGTTCCTGAGATTCTGCTAAAGCAGCTTAAAATTGGTGGCTTAATAGTTATCCCGGTAGGTGATGAACGTTCCCAGAAAATGGTAACCGTTTTGAGGGTAAGTGAAAATGATTATGAAAAAATTGAGCTTGATACCTTTCGATTCGTGCCGTTGGTAGGAGATCAGGCTTGGTAAGTGGTATTAAGTCTTTAATCCTGGTGCCGTGAGTCTTTATTCCTTAGTCCTGTGTCTTTATTCTTGACTCCTAACAATCTTTATCTCTTAAGCGCCCTGTCCATCTCTATTTTCGAATCACGTTCCTTCATGGTGTCGCGTTTGTCGTAGATTTTCTTTCCCTGACCAAGCCCTATTTCAAGCTTGGCAAAGCCACGGTCACTAATAAATAAATGGAGCGGAATAATGGTATACCCTTTCTCTTCTCCCTTCTCTTTCAGCTTTTTTAATTCTTTTTTGTTTAGCAGTAAAACCCGGTCGCGTTTTAACTCGTGATTGTAAAATGATCCATGCGAATACTCTGCAATATGCATATTACGAACATATAACTGGTTGTTAATAAATGTGCAGAAAGCGTCATTTATATTCGCTTTTCCTTCGCGGATAGATTTTATTTCTGTACCTAAAAGCTTTATGCCGGCAGTATACTTATCCAGTATATGATACTCAAAATAGGCTTTCTTGTTTTTAATATGTAGCTCATTTGCCATTGCTGCTAATATCCGAAAGATATTTGAAAGGAAATTGGTTTAATGATCAACACACGTAAAATAATATTATATTTATTTTTTAGATTAATCTAAATTGTTATTTTTGTAAATCTAATTATATAGTTATGAACTCTAATTTTTGTTTTTTAGTTATATTGATGTTTTCCTTTAATGTAGCTTTCGCACAGAATAACACAGTTAGAGGAGTAGTTTCAAGTATCGATGGGCCGCTGGTGTCGGCAAGTATAACCGTATTGAAAACTTCGTTAGGTGCTTCAACAGACAGTGCCGGTAGTTTTAAGATCAATGACATACCTCCGGGAAGCTATTCGCTTAAAGCTTCAGCAATCGGTTACAAGCCTGTTTATAAATCTGTTACAGTTAAAGACAGTCAGATAGTAAATCTTGATTTTATTCTTTCCTCCAATGCCAGCGCTTTAGGTGAGGTGGTAGTTAGCGGTACCCTTAAAGAAGTTAGCCGTATGGATAGCCCCGTGCCTGTTGAAGTGTATAGCCCTGCATTTTTCAGAAAGAATCCAACTCCATCCATATTTGATGCCCTGCAAAATATAAACGGGGTAAGGCCGCAGCTAAATTGCAACGTATGTAATACAGGCGACATCCATATTAATGGTTTAGAGGGGCCATATACGATGATACTGATTGATGGAATGCCAATAGTTAGTGGCTTGTCATCGGTGTATGGACTTTCAGGTATACCGAATGCTTTGATCGAGCGGGTTGAAATAGTAAAAGGTCCTGCATCATCTCTCTACGGATCAGAGGCTGTAGGTGGTTTAATTAACATTATTACTAAAAAGCCACAAAATGCACCGGTATTTTCTGGTGATGTGTTTGCAACATCATGGCAGGAATTAAATACGGATCTCGGGTTAAAATTTGCTCTGGGCAAAGCAACCGTCCTTACGGGGATAAACTATTTTAAGTATGCAAATCGGATCGACAATAATAAGGATAACTTTACTGATGTAACACAACAGGATCGTATTTCGATATTCCAGAAGTGGAACTTTGATCGACAGGAAAATCGTTTATTGTCTGTTGCGGGCCGGTACAATTATGAAGACCGCTGGGGTGGTGATATAACCTGGGATAAAACTTTTCGTGGCGGAAATGAACGCTATGCTGAAAGTATCTATACTAAGCGGTGGGAGTTGATTGGGAATTACCAGCTTCCGGTAAAAGAAAAAGTGATGTTGGCATTCTCACTTAATAATCATGATCAGAATTCTGTGTACGGTAATACGCTTTATATGGCTAAACAGAAAATAGCTTTTTCACAACTTACCTGGGATAAAAAAGCTGGCGGCCATGATTTTTTAATCGGAAGCGCTTTGCGTTATTCATTGTACGACGATAACACACCTGCAACAGCATCCGGCAACGGATCTTTAAATAAGCCGGATAAGATATGGCTTCCGGGAGTATTTTTGCAGGATGAAATTTCTTTAATGAAAGATCATAAAGTGCTTTTGGGCATTCGGTATGATTATAATTCTATCCATGGAAATATTTTAACACCGCGGTTTGCGTATAAGTGGACAATTAATGATGAAAATGTGGTCAGGTTAAATGCCGGTACAGGCTTCAGGGTTGTCAGCTTGTTTACCGAAGAGCACGCAGCACTTACCGGCGCCCGGGATGTAGTTATTACAGAAAAACTGGAGCCTGAAAAAAGCTATAATGCCAACCTGAATTATATTAAGAAGATCTATCTTAAAAATGGGAGCTTTTTAGGCCTGGATATGTCGGCATGGTATACGCGTTTTAAAAACCAGATAATTCCCGATTATGACAAAAATCCTGATCAAATAATATACAGTAACCTGGATGGTTATGCGATATCTCGCGGGTTGAGTGCTAATTTTGACATGGCTTTTTCAAACGGTCTTAAAATTCTGGCAGGAGGGTCACTGCTGGATGTTTTTTCAAAAAATAATCCTGAAGACAGGAAGAAGCGTCCGGTGCTTACAGAAAAATGGACCGGAACATGGTCCGTGTCGTATCCGATAAGGAAGTTGAATCTGGGGGTAGATTACACCGGTAATATTTATGGTCCAATGCGATTGCCAAGACTGGGCGATTCTGATCCGCGCAGTGAGTTTTCACCTGTTTGGAGTCTGCAAAATATCCAGGTAACTTATAGCGGCAATAAGAAGTTTGAAATTTATGGCGGCATAAAGAATTTGCTTAACTGGACTCCTGGAAAAAAAGATCCCTTCCTGATAGCCCGGAGTCATGATCCCTTTGATAAAAACGTTCAATACGATGCAGACGGAAATGTTCTAGCTACTGCCGATAACCCGTACGCGCTTACATTTGATCCGAGTTTTGTATATGCTCCGAATCAGGGGATCAGAGGATTTTTTGGTGTCCGAATGAATATAAAATAAGATGATACGTTTATTGATTTTTGTGTCTGTCTTTTTGGCGAATCAGATTCAGGCGCAGGTTAAGCCTGTAAGGTTTGAACAATTAGAAACGCTTCAGAAAGAAGAAGAGAAATTAATTTTAGTACTTATTGAAACGGACTGGTGTAAATACTGCCATGCCATGAAATATGCCATCAGGAATGATAAAAAGCTTTCTGAAGTATTGAATAAGAAATTCTATACTGTTTTTCTGAATGCCGAAAGCATGAACAATATTGAGTTTGGAGGGAAACGGTTTGGATTTAGACCTACCGGATTGAATACCGGGGTTCATGAGTTGGCAGAGCAGTTAGGTACCGTAAACGGACAATTAACTTTTCCTACACTATGTTTTTTGAATAGGAAAAATGAGATCATTTTTCAGTATTCCGGATTTTTAGACTCAGTATCGTTGCTGAAAATGTTAAACACTCTTTTATTAAATAAATAGTCGTCTATTTAATAACAAGAATTGGAATATTAACATGGTGTCGTACGCTTTCTACTGTGGTGCCGAAAATTAAATCACTTATACCTTTATGGCCATGAGCGCCCATAACAAGTAATTCAATTTTTTTATCCTTTACAATATTTGAAATAGCTTTAGTCACAGAACCATATCCGATTATTATCTCGGCGCTGTAGCCCAGTTCAGCTAAATTAGACCGGTACTTATCAAGGTTCTGTGCATCTGTATTTGTTTCCAGATCTAATGCAGAGCTGCCATGATACTGAGCTGCAGCGGTTTCAACAATATGTATAAGGTAATATTCTGCACCTTTTCCACCCTGGGCTAATGCATGTCCTATGGTGTTTCTGTCATGACCGGAGAAATCAACCGTTATGGCAATCTTATTATAGCTGATCTTAGGGATATGCGTGATCTTAAGGGCTTCACCATGAGGTACTTCGGCAAGTTTGCGGGTTCTTGTTTTTATGAAAGGAATAATGAATACATATAATAATAATATGAAAACGGCAAAGGTTATGGGCAAAACAAATATGTAGATCCACATGGCATCCTGGCCGGAAGTCGCTATCCAACCTGTAATTTCTTCAATAACCAGCTTTACATTTAAACTGACTATGATCAGAGCACATAGCCAGGCCAGTACTTTTACCCAGGGTTTTATGGTGTACTCTTTCATTTTTTCCCGGTCTGAATTAAAATGTATGAGCGGAATTATGGCAAAACCTAACTGTAGACTTAATACTACCTGGCTTAGCACCAATAAATCTCCTAAGGCCTGTTCACCAAAATAGAGAATAGTGAACAAAGCCGGAATGATGGCCAGCAGCCGGGTTAATAATCGTCGTAACCAAGGCTGGATGCGAAGATTTAAATGACCTTCCATTATGATCTGGCCGGCTAGTGTTCCGGTTATTGTTGAACTCTGCCCTGAAGCTATCAAGGCTATAGCAAATAGAGCAGGAGCTAATGAACCAAAAATATCAGTAAGTAGTCTGTGAGCATCCTGTATTTCTGCTACTTCAAAATATCCCCTGTTGTAAAAAGCCGTTGCAGCCAGGATTAAAATAGCTGCATTTACAAAAAAGGCAAGATTCAGGGCCACAGTTGTGTCAATAAGATTAAATTTTAATGCGTCCTTTATACCTTTAGGTGTTTGTTCAATCTTACGTGTTTGTACCAATGATGAATGCAAATACAGGTTATGCGGCATTACCGTTGCCCCAATTATTCCGATAGCGATGTAAAGTGCCCCGTCGGTCAGAACGGTTGGTTTTAAACCGGCAACTACATCTCCCAATTCAGGGCTTACAATGAACATTTCGGTTAAAAAGGAAATACCAACAATAAAAACCATCGAAACAATAAAGCTTTCCATCAATCTCATTCCTTTATTTAGAAGGAAGAGTAGCAGAAAGGTATCTAAAATGGTGATGGATACTCCCCAGATCATAGGCAATCCAAAAAGCAGTTGTAAGCCAATTGCCATACCAATTATCTCCGCAAGATCACAAGCAATGATGGCTATCTGGGCAAGAATATAAAGTGGAAAGTTAATAAAGGAAGGGTAGGCTCTTCTTGATGCCTGAGCCAGGTCCAGGCCGGTAATAATTCCCAGCCGGGCACTTAAAGTCTGGAGAAGCAAAGCCATCAGGTTTGACATGAGCAACACCCAAAGTAGTTTATACCCAAACTGACTTCCGCCCGCTATATCAGTTGCCCAGTTTCCCGGATCCATGTATCCCACGCTTACCAGATATGCAGGACCAACAAAAGCCAGTAACTTACGCCATCCTTTTTTTCCAGAAGTTTTTACGGAAGAATGAACCTCACTTAATGACTCGTTGTATTGTTTCATAGTTGAATAAGAAGGTTTTTTGCTACTTTACTGCTTACTGTTATTTCTTTCTTGCCGATTAACAGGTTAACAGAGCCATCATATTCCAGCGCTTCCTTTACTACGATTGTAGTTCCAAGTGTCAGCCCTGCTTTTTCCAGGTATTGAAGAAAAGCAGCTGAATGTTCATTAACACCAGAGATTTTCCCTTCCTGTTTCGCAATAAGATCGGCCAGTTTAATCAGCTCTTTTTTATGAAATATTCCATCCCGGTCGGGGATCGGGTCGCCATGAGGATCGGCTTTTGGGTTACCCAGGAATGTATCCAGTCTGTCAATAAGCTGTTCGGAATTGATATGTTCAAGTTCTTCAGCAATATCATGCACTTCATCCCACTTGAAGCCTAATTTTTCAACAAGGAAAACTTCCCACAAGCGGTGTTTACGAACAATATTTATAGCGGTCCCTTTACCCTTTTCAGTTAATGTAACGCCCTGGTATTTTATATAATTAATAAGCCCTTTATCTGCCAGTTTTTTCAGCATATCAGTTACTGATGCTGCTTTTGTGTTGGTTAATTCGGCAATACTGTTTGTGTTTACCGCTATATTGCCGGCACCTCCTAAATGATAAATAGCTTTTAAATAATTCTCTTCGGTAAATGAGTTCATAACGATAATTATGCAAATCTAATTAAAAGTTTAGAGTTATCTAAAAATATATGGTATTTTTTAGGTAGTTTTATAAAATAAAATTTGGCTTACATCCTTATATTTGTTTATGGCTACCGAATTAGATAAGACCGATATGCAGATCTTAAAGATCCTGCAGCAAAATGGAAGAATTACAAACCTTCAACTTTCAAACGATATCAGGCTGTCTCCGGCGCCTACTTTAGAACGTGTTAGAAAGCTTGAAAATGCCGGTTATATTAAAAGCTATCATGCCCTGGTTGATGAAGAATTATTGGGTTTGGGGATAAAAACCTTTATTCAGATCCAATTGGATTTTCATAAGAATAATACAATCCAGGTATTTTTGGAAGAAATTCAGGGGATAAAGGAAGTGACTGAGTGTCACCACGTTACCGGTCAGTGTGATTTTCTTTTGAAGGTTTATGTCAAGGATATCAAATCGTATGAAAGGTTGATCATGGATAAGATAAGCAGGATCAGTGTTGTGAAAACTTTTCAGACCATGATGATCATGTCGACAAGTAAAAAGGAGCCTATCGTACCTTTAGAGTATTAGCTAAACCTGCCAATCAATAGGTACTTTCCCGCTCTGTACCAACAAGGCATTCGTTTTAGAGAAGTGCCTGCATCCTAAAAAACCATTATGTGCAGAGAATGGTGAAGGATGTGCTGCCATTAACACATGATGTTTAGATACATCGATCAGATTGCGCTTGCTTTGAGCAAACCTGCCCCACAGTAAGAAAATAATACCAGTGCGTTTTGCAGAAAGTGTATGGATAATCACATCTGTAAACGTTTCCCATCCCTTGTTTTGATGTGACCCGGGCTTACCAGACTCTACTGTTAAAGTTGCATTTAATAGCAGCACTCCCTGATCTGCCCACTTTGTCAGATCTCCGTGAGAAGGAATTTTGTAACCAGGAATATCCTGTTGTAACTCTTTGAATATATTTTTAAGAGATGGAGGAGGGGTTATTCCTTTTTGCACTGAGAAAGACAATCCATGAGCCTGATTTGGCCCGTGATAAGGATCCTGCCCTAGTATGACTACTTTAACAAGATCAAACGGGGTATGATTTAGCGCATTGAATATTAAACTGCCCGGAGGGAAAATTATGTGTCCTTTCTCCTTCTCACTTTTTAAGAAGGCTTTAAGATTTTTCATATACTCTTTCCCAAATTCCTCACCTAAAACCTGTTTCCAGGAATCGTCTAATTGTAATGCCATAATTAAAACGCTAACTTGCTTTAACGGTCAAATAAACGGATATTTGCCGACTTATTTAATTATATTAAAGACAAACGGTAATGCCAAACTTTATACGACTTATAATCTCATTCGCTCTGTTGGGTGCAGCTATTGCACTGATGTTTTTTAGTTTCTGGGGATGGGGAATACTGCTTATATTTCTTTCACTGATTGTGCTGGTAACATTCTTTTTTAATGAGAAAATGCTGATAGCGCAATACTTTTTGCGTAAAGAGAGAATGGATAAAGCCGAGCTATGGCTAAATAAAATCTCAAATTATGAGCGTGAACTGATCAGAGCGCAGCACGGATATTATAACTTATTAATCGGATTAATTGAGTCGAGAAAAGCGCCAATGCAATCTGAAAAATATTTTAAGCGCGCAATTTCTTTGGGAATGACCATGGATCATAATATAGCCCTGGCTAAATTGAGCCTGGCAGGAATTGCCATGTCGAAACGTAATAAACGTGAGGCTGAAATGTACCTGCAGGAAGCTAAAAAGGCGGATAAGAATAAATTGCTTGCCGATCAGATCAAAATGATGAAAGCTCAGATGGGTCAGCTGGACCGGGTACAGCAGGTGCGGTCTCGCCGGTAATTATTTATCACTTAAGTGATCAAACCGGGCTGAGTAATTGTAGTCAAGGCTTCTGCTGATGATATCCTCATCATCACTTTTGTTAAAGAATAACTGTTCGGATTGTATTCTTTTCAATAAAGATGAAATGAATTTCAAGTCAAATTCATTCCTGGGAAGTTTTATCAGGTATTCCTGATCTGTGATTTCAATACTTGTATTCATAGAAATATAGATTTTGCATAAAAATAACAAAGGCCGGTTACGTTAATGTAAACCGGCCTTTAAGTTTCTGTGAAGTTTTAGGGAAAATTTGCTCCTGTTATTCAAACCATGCCATCACTACCTCTTTTGGTGGCATTGTAATCTCGAGCTTCATCTTTTTACGCATGCCCCCAAGATCATTAAAAACCTTATTCGGGTTTGCTGCGCGAAGATTATCGACTGTTGTAAATCCCATTTTATTAATTACAGGTACCCATTCTTCAGGAACCCCTAAAGCAATAAAGTCATCGGAAGTATCAGTTTTGACTTTTTTCTCTGGCCGCATCTGAGGGAAGAATAAAACTTCCTGGATTGTACTCTGGTTTGTCATCAGCATCACCAGGCGGTCAATGCCAATACCCAGACCAGAAGTTGGTGGCATTCCATATTCCAGTGCTCTCAAAAAGTCTTCATCCATTGCCATAGCTTCTTCATCGCCGCGACCGGCAAGGATCAATTGCTCTTCCAGACGTTCGCGCTGATCAATCGGATCATTTAATTCTGAATAGGCATTGGCAATTTCTTTTCCGTTTACAAACAGCTCAAACCGCTCTACCAGCCCGTCTTTGCTGCGATGCTTTTTAGCCAAAGGGGTCATTTCTACCGGGTAGTCGGTAATATATGTGGGCTGAATCAGGTTTGCTTCCACTTTTTCACCAAAAATTTCATCTATTAATTTCCCTCTGCCCATGGTTGCATCAACGGCAATATTCAACGTTTTGCAGAAATCGCGAAGAGCAAGTTCATCCATGCCGGATACATCCACGCCGGTAAATTTTTGAATAGATTCATACATGGTAAGCCGCTCATAAGGGCCCGCAAAATCGATTTCATGAACTCCAACAGGGATTTTGGTTTTCCCATGAATAGCAAGAGCTACTTTCTCCAGGCATTGCTCTACCATTTCCATCATCCAGATATAGTCCTTATAAGCAACATATATTTCCATGGATGTGAATTCCGGGTTATGTGTTCTGTCCATCCCTTCATTCCGGAACATCTTACCGAACTCATACACTCCGTCAAAACCTGCTACAATTAATCTTTTCAGGTATAGTTCATTGGCGATACGCAGAAAAAGCTGCATATCAAGGGTGTTATGATGCGTTTTGAACGGTCTGGCTGCGGCACCTCCATGGACAGGCTGCAGGATAGGTGTTTCTACCTCAATCCATCCCTGGCTGTCGAAATAATGACGCATGGTATTGATCACTTTCGAACGGTTAAGGAAAATGTGTTTATACTCCGGGTTTACCGTAAGATCCACATATCGCTGGCGGTAGCGGAGCTCAGGATCCGTAAATCCATCATGAATGTTTCCTTCATCATCGCGTTTTACTATTGGAAGCGGCTTCAATGACTTTGACAGGATTTTAAATTCACTCACATGAATAGATATCTCTCCGGTTTGTGTTGTGAAAACATATCCCTTTATACCTATAAAATCCCCAATATCAAGCAGTTTCTTAAAGACAGTATTGTACAGGGTCTTATCTTCACCGGGACAGATATCATCACGTTTGATATAAACCTGTATCCTCCCTGTAGAGTCCTGTAGTTCGGCAAATGATGCATTACCCATGATCCGCCGGGTCATAATGCGTCCGGCAAAGCTTATATTTTTATAGGATGTTTTATCCCGCTCGTAATTATTCTTTATATCATCTGCTGTAACATTGATTTCAAATGCTTCGGCAGGGTATGGGTCAATGCCTAATTTTCGTAATTCAGCCAGTGACTGGCGCCTTTGTATTTCCTGTTCAGAAAGTCCTGTACTCATGTGTGGAATATTAGAAATTTCTGCAAAAATAATGTTTTGCCTGTATAAACTTTTACATTTATAGATACTTATCATGAAGATTTCACCTCTAATTCTGTTTATGTTTTTGATTGTGGTGATGTGGAGTTCAGGTTCGGCTCAGCATAAGTCAAAATACAGGGCAGTAATTAAAGATCATGAGGATGTAAGATATTCCGGAAGTTTTATTTCTATTAATGATAGTTTATTGGTGATGAAAGGTCCACCAAGGGTAAACCCTGTCAGAAGCATCACAACATATAAAGATACCTATATCACTTTTAAGCCTGAAGAGGTCAAATCAATACGCATTAACCGAAAGGGAGGTTTTGCAGTTGGCGCAGCACTGGGTTTAATAGGAGGGGTAGGCTTAGGATTATGGATTGGCAACTCTAAGGATCCAAATACAGGAGAACTAGCTAATGATATTTTGGTGAAGTTAACATCTGTTGTGACCGGAGTACTTGTTGGAAGTACATTAGGAACTGTAGCAGGTGCACAGGCAGGAAGTCTTTTATCGATCAGATTAAATTTAAAAAATCTTGATTTACTGGATTTTACGTCCGTAAGCGGTCGTTTGGAGCCTTATCAGGCTAATATTAAAAAGACCTTTTAAGGTAAACTGCCCAATATGGGGTGTGCGTTCTTTTTAGCATGGGGTCAGACTGATCAGGCTTTATGCAGAATGGTCTGAATACATGTCATCAATTGCATTCGCATATTTACCTTCTACAACTTTCCGTTTAACTTTCATTGAAGGTGTTAATTCTCCGGACTCAATGGTAAAAGGGTTTCTTTTTATCTTAAAGTGCTTTATTCTTTCAAATTTAGCCAGTTCAACTGAAAGTTTCCTGATATCCTGATCCATCCATTCCTCAATTTTTTTGTCATGAATAAATGGATCGACCTCCTGGAAATATTCTTCGGTCAGTCCGAATTGCTCCTGCAAGGTTTCTTTTGCAGGAATAATTAACGCGGTGATATATTCGCGTTTATCGCCAACAAGGAAGATCTGTTCAATTTTAGGGCTTTTTAAGTATGTGTTTTCCACTGGTGTAGGATATATGTTTTTCCCATAGGCATTTACAAGCATATTTTTCAACCTGTCAGTTATCTGAAGATTTCCTTTATAAAACCTCCCGATATCACCCGTGTGAAACCATCCTTCATGATCAATAACCTGTGCTGTTTCCTCTGGTTTGTTCCAATACCCTTTCATTACACAATGGCCGCGTACAATAATTTCGCCTTCTTCACATTCAAAATCCTCTTTAAAGCTATCATGGGTTTGGATGGCAATTATATCCTTAGTTTCCACATCCTGGATACCTACTTCAATTCCCGGAATAATTCGCCCAACAGTTCCATAAACCTGCCTGTGATACTCTGTTACCGACATCACTGGTGATGTTTCTGTCAGGCCAAAACCTTCGAGTACCTTTATTCCCAGGTTCCCAAAAAATTCACCTACGTTTTTGGGTAAAGCAGCGCCGCCGGAAAGCATAAACTTTAATCGCCCTCCAGTTTTTTCTTTGATCTTGCTGAAGACCAATTTATTAGCAAGCTTTTGTTTTAATGTCAGGGTAATTCCCGGCGATTTTCCTGCCTCTACAGCTTCACGGTATCTTTTTCCGGTTTCAAGAGCCCATAGAAAAATTTTTGCCTTGGTTCCTCCCGCTGAAGTGCCGCTTTTCATAGCTTTATCATGAATACGTTCCAGCAATCTGGGAACACAACTCATTACCGTTGGCTTCACTTCAGCCATATTTTTGGCAAGAAGTTCCAGGCTCTGGGCAAATGCTATTCTGCATCCTTTTGTGCAGCAAACATGATATGTAGCCGTGCGTTCAAATACATGCGACAAGGGTAAAAAGGATAAAAAAACCTCATGCTCATTAATAACGGGGATCTGCAGCAAACAGGCCCGCACATTTTCAACAAAGTTAGAATGAGTGAGCATCACCCCTTTGGGGATGCCAGTTGTTCCTGAGGTATAAATTAAAGATGAAAGGTCAGATGGCAGAACTTCATTACGCAACCGGTCCAGTGTCTCCTGATATTCGGCAAGATGATGCATGCCTTCTTTAATAACGTTATTCAAACTGATAACACCTGCATTTAGCGGTATGTTACCCAGCAGTTTTTCATAATCTTCAAAAACCGGAATGATCCGTATCAGATCAGGACAGTTATTTGCGACTTTTAATATTTTCCTGAACAAAAAATGATTGCCAACCAGAATCGTTCTGGCGTTAGAATCTTTTAAAATATACTCTATCTCATGTTCTGTAAGGGTTGGGTAAATAGAAACATTTATTGCACCTATTTGCTGTAGCGCCTGATCATAAAATACATACTCAGGAGAGTTTTCTATAATTAAAGCAAGCCTTTCAATTTTTTTTATTCCGATTTCAAGGAAGTAACATGAGATAGCATCTGCTTTTTGCAAGGTCTCCTTATAACTGATATGTTCCCATTCGTCAGCCGACTTATGCATCAGAAATGTATCATCCTCACTATGGACGGTATTTACGACATTTCTTAATAGCGACGGAATTGTTGAAATTTCTTTATTTAGATTCATTTACTCAGTTTCCTAACAAGCAATATTAGAATAATACTCTTAAAAAACAAAAAGGGCCCAAAATGTTGGGCCCTTTTTGTAAAAAAAACTAATAATCAATTAAACTGAAAAACTTTCTCCGCAACCACAGGTACGTGTTGCATTTGGATTTTGAAAATTAAATCCTTTACCATTTAATCCATCAGAGAAATCTAATTCAGTACCTGCCAGGTACAAAAAAGATTTCATATCCAGAGCTACCCTAACGCCATTATCTTCAAAGAACTGATCGCCGGGTTTTTCTTCATTATCAAAATCCAGGTTGTAGGATAAGCCAGAACATCCGCCGCCTTGAACTGAAACTCTTAAAAAATAAGAGCTGTCAAGACCCGACTGTTGAACTAGTTCTGCTACTTTCGATTTCGCTTTATCTGTTACCGTTATCATTTTGGAAGATTTGAGATCTGTGATTATTAGATTTGAGATTTGCATCCCGAACTAATCACCACAAATCAGTTATACATAAGCGATATAAGATATCTCCCATCTCATATCTGACTTCTCACATCTAGTGATGTGATTTTTCTGATTGAATAGGCTCCATGCCATTTTTAACACGATAATCGTTGATAGCCGCTTTAATTGCATCTTCTGCTAAAACAGAGCAATGTATTTTTACCGGAGGTAATGAAAGCTCTTCAACGATATCCATATTATCAATTTTTATGGCATCATCAATTGATTTTCCCTTGAGCCATTCTGTGGCTAATGAAGATGATGCTATAGCTGAGCCGCATCCGAATGTTTTGAATTTAGCTTCGGTAATTACATTGTTCTCATTCACCTCGATTTGCAGGCGCATTACGTCACCGCACTCGGGGGCACCTACTAATCCTGTTCCAACGTTTGTTTTGCTTTTATCAAGCGTACCCACGTTTCTTGGATGAGTATAGTGATCAATTACTTTTTCTGAATAAGCCATAGTTAATATGATTTAGGTGCTAAGCACATTTTATTTATATCTATTTGTATGCCAATGGTTAAAAAAGCGCCAATCTGTCAAAAAGAGCAACAGATTAATGCTCTGCCCATTCTATTTTATCAAGGTCAATTCCTTCTTTAAACATTTCCCATAGCGGAGAAAGCTCGCGAAGATGCGTAACCGCCTTTTTAGTCTGCTCAACTGCAAAATCAACTTCTTCTTCTGTTGTAAAACGACCCAGTCCGAACCGGATTGAAGAGTGTGCAAGGTCATCAGATAACCCTAAGCTCTTTAATACATAAGACGGCTCAAGTGATGCCGAAGTACACGCTGAACCTGAAGAAACGGCAAGATCTTTCATAGCCATCATTAATCCCTCGCCCTCAACATACTTAAATGAAATATTGGCGGTATGTGGTAAACGATGTTCACGATTTCCATTCACATAACTCTCTTCCAGTTCCAAAAGGGAATTTTCAAGTTTATCTCTTAAAACCGAAAGACGTTTTGCTTCTGAGTCCATCTCCTGTAAGGCAAGTTCAGCAGCTTTTCCAAAACCTACAATACCCGGAACGTTCAATGTTCCCGACCGCATTCCGCGCTCATGACCACCGCCGTCCATTTGTGCAGTAACTTTTACCCGTGGATTTTTTCTCCGGACATATAATGCGCCTATTCCTTTAGGGCCATACATTTTATGCGCAGTAAAAGCTAAAAGGTCAATTCCGTCAGCATTTACATCAACAGGTATCTTACCAACAGCCTGAGTTGCATCTGTCATGAACAGGGCGCCATGTTTGTGAGTGATAGCAGATATTTCTTTAATTGGCTGGACTACACCTATTTCGTTATTGCCATACATGATACATACCAGGATGGTCTTATCTGTAAAGCTTTGCTCTAATAAGTTTAGATCAAGCATACCATCAGATTGTACCGGAAGATAAGTAACCTCGGCTCCCAGTTTCTCCAGATGTTTGCAGGTATCTAAAACAGCTTTATGCTCAGTTGTACAGGTAATGATATGATTACCTTTATCCTTGTACATTTCAAATACGCCTTTTAAAGCGAGATTATCAGCTTCTGTTGCGCCTGATGTAAAGATGATCTCTTTTTCAGTAGCGCCAATAAGCTTAGCCACCTGTTCGCGGGCATAATCAACTGCTTCCTCGGCATGCCAGCCAAATGCATGATTACGACTTGCCGCATTTCCAAATTTTTGAGTAAAATAAGGTAGCATAGCCTCCAGTACCCGAGGGTCCATCGGAGTAGTAGCGTTATTGTCAAAATATAATGGAAAATTCATTCTCTTTATAAGTAATTAAAACCAGCTACAAAGATACGAAAAAAAAATCCGAGTAATTCCCTGGTATCGCTATGTGAATACAGATAAAATGGTCATTTTTATGCCATAATAAGTGAAAATGAACAAAATTGAACATATCGGGATAGCGGTGAAGGACTTAAATGCGGCCGGCAATATTTATTCGCGCATATTAGGGAAAGCTCATTATAAAACTGAATTGGTAGAATCAGAGCATGTTCACACCATGTTTTTTAAAGCAGGGGACAGCAAGATTGAATTGCTTCAGGCTACTGCTCCTGAAAGTGCAATAGCCAGGTTTATTGAGAAGAAAGGTGAGGGCATCCACCATCTTGCATTTGAAGTAACAGATATACTTTCTGAAATGCAAAGAATGGAGGAAGAAGGTTTTATATTATTGAATAAAGAACCAAAGCATGGCGCTGATAATAAATTAGTGTGTTTCATTCATCCTAAAGATACCAGCGGGGTGTTAATTGAATTGTGTCAGCAAATTAAATAAACTACTTGCAAAAAATGATTTATGTTCCTATATTTGCGCCTCTAAACGAACGGACAGAACATGAAGGCTGACTTACATCCAAAAAATTATAGATTAGTAGTGTTTAAAGACATGTCTAATGAGTATTCCTTTTTGACCAAATCTTGCATTGAAACAAAGGAAAGTGTTAAATGGGAAGATGGAAATGAATATCCACTGGTTAAACTGGAGATTTCTCATACCTCACATCCTTTCTATACAGGTAAGATGAAATTGGTAGATACTGCCGGACGGATCGATAAATTCCGCACCCGCTATAACAAAAAATAATATTTAAAACATATATAAGGAAGTCCCGATTTAAACAGTCGGGACTTTTTTTATTTTTGTTGAAATGACAATCATCCTATTCGACGACTCATCTCGTGATAGTTTACTTCCGTTAACCTTTACCCGGCCGGTAGCTGAGTTACGTATCGGTATTCTAACCATTGCTGAAAAGTGGGCCTATTACCTTCAAAAAAAGCCATTTTATAAGACAGCTGAATATTTACAAGAAAAGTTTCCTTTTAAGTCATCAGAAGAAAATCTTTATATCAACGGGTCTGTTTGTCCGGATGAGGCCATATTGGAAGCTATTGATAAGCTTGCTTTTGGGCAGGCTCTGGTTTCGGGTGGAGATATTTTAATCGCAGTTAAACAATCCGGGTCGGATGTTTTTGATCCCCTCACTTTAACCGGTTACGAAGTGATCCATCATAACGAGCTCTTTACCAGAATCGTTTTCCCTGAGGATCTGTTCGCATTCAATGATACACAGCTCAGGCAGGACTTTAAACTTCTTACAAAGAACAGAACATCATCAAAATTAAGCAGTACGAATACCGTAATTGGTGATGATGTTTTCATTGAGGAAGGTGTAGAAGCGGAATGCTCATCGTTTAATTCGAAAGATGGCCCAATTTATATCGGTAAAAAGTCGCAGGTATGGGAAGGCTGTCATATTAGGGGATCGTTTGCTTTATGCCATGATTCGCAGGTGAAAATGGGTGCACGTATTTACGGAAAAACTACTATCGGCCCGTTTTCACGGGTAGGTGGCGAGATAAACAACTCGGTAGTATTGGGTTATTCATCCAAGGGGCATGAAGGTTATCTAGGTAATTCAGTGTTAGGGGAATGGTGTAATATAGGTGCGGATACGAATTCTTCCAATCTTAAAAATAATTATGGTGAAGTAAGATTATGGGATTACCGCCACAATAATTTCAGGAGAACCGGCTTGCAGTTTTGCGGGTTAATTATGGCTGATCATGCAAAATGTGCTATAAATACCATGTTCAATACCGGAACTGTTGTTGGTGTTAGCGCCAATATTTTCGGATCAGGTTTCCCAAGAAATTTTGTGCCCGATTTTTCATGGGGAGGAAATCATGGGTTCGAAACGTACTCGCTGAAAAAAATGTTTGAAACTGCCGAAAAAGTATATGAACGCCGTAATAGCTCCTTTGATGAAATAGAGCAACGGTTATTAACGGAAGTATTTAAATTGACAGAAAAACACAGACGCTTTTAAAAAGATCAGTCTGATAATCACATACACACACACTTTATATCAAATTAAAACTATTATTCGATGAGAAAAAAAATTGTAGCAGGAAACTGGAAAATGAACATGGACTATACTTCCGCGATTAGCCTGTTTTCTGAAGTGGTAAACATGGTGAATGACGAAGTTATTGGTAATCAGGAAGTAGTAATCTGTCCGCCATATATTTATTTAAATAGTCTGGTGCAACTTAAATCAGGAGCTAAGGTTTCATTGGGTGCCCAAAATTGTCATCAAAGTGAATCCGGCGCATTTACCGGAGAGATTTCTGCACCTATGCTCAAATCAATAGGAGTTGCATATTCCATATTGGGACATTCAGAGCGGAGACAATATTTTGGAGAAACTGATGAATTGCTTGCAGAAAAGGTGAATACAGTTTTAAAGAATGATCTCTTACCGATTTTTTGTATCGGGGAAACTTTGGATGAGCGAAACTCTGAAAAGTATTTTGAAGTGATTGAAAGACAGTTGGAAAAAGGTCTATTTCATTTAACTGATGACCAGTTTAAAAAGGTAGTTATTGCTTATGAGCCGGTATGGGCTATCGGCACGGGTTTAACAGCTTCACCTGAGCAGGCACAGGAAATTCATGCTTTTATCAGATCGAAAATTGCAGGGCGTTATTCTGAAGAAGTGGCGAATGATATTACCATTCTGTATGGAGGAAGCTGTAATCCGAAAAATGCAGCTGAATTATTTTCTCAAAGGGATATTGATGGCGGATTAATTGGAGGTGCTTCATTAAAATCACGTGATTTTACCGATATTATAAAAGCCTTAAATAACTGATGAACTACAAGGAGTTCATATTTACCGTAGTTTCTGAAGAAGATTATCACCGTGATCTGTTAATTAATGCCCTTGGGG
>DASWTL010000117.1:0-5434 GCA_036402155.1 Sphingobacteriaceae bacterium
ATTAAAGTTACATCCGAAGTGATCCCAAAAAGCCTTTCAAATGCATAAATCAATGGATAGGCCAGTAACGACAATAAGACACTGAAAACAAATGGCGCAAAAGTTACCCATTCAATCTGAGATAACGAACCATTCCGGATCAGCAATATTCCCAGGTAACTGATGAAATAATTACTTAGAATTAAAAGTGCAGAAATCAGGAACTGCTCTCGTCTCACCAGGTTCTTAATACTGTAAATCGCTACCATCCCTGATGTTATCTGCAAAAAGGCAAATTCGAAACTGTTGGATACAAAAAAACCGCCAATAAGTACAACAAGCAAGTGAATGTTCAGCGCCAAACGTGTATCAAAGAGTATTCTGATAATTATGGGAACAATGCAATAAGGAATATAATATAAGCTTGGAATTTTAATCTTTATAGCCCATGATAGGGTAAAAAGCATCCCCGTTATCACCAGCAGAATTAGCGCTACCTTCCTGTTATCATAGTAAATATCTTTACGAAACAGGTATAAAAACACCATCAATAACCCGATGTTCAAGGCAACCAGTAAGAATTGACCTGTTATAACCAGGCGCCGGTCTCCAACTATATTAATATCCTCCTCATAAGCACTTCGCAATGATTCCAGTTTCTGGTAGATCTCATCATTTATAAGCGTACCATTGGTAACAATGAGCTCGCCTTTTTGAACCATTCCCCGGGTGGTGGAAATACTATTTAATGCGTCAGCTTCCAGTTTATCAGTTAAACGCTCGTCATATATATAATTGGGAAATAAATTATCCCTTAAAATAGCTGCCAGCCTTGACCTGGTTTCTTCAGACGGGATAGAACTCAGTTTGCTTTTGATATATTGAAACGCTGTTTCAACAGTGAGTACATCATTGGTATTTCGTTTTTCAGCAACGTTATTGGTAAGCAGGTCAAAAGAGTAATTCTGGTCATCGCGCTGAAATTTTTTCACAGGCGTGATAATTCCTTTTAGGTAAATCTCTTTCAACAGTTCACTTCCCAATGTTTTGTAGGTGTTTTTATGAGATTTAATATGATCAGGCCACTTAGTTTCAAAATCGTTAAGGTAATTTTCAATTGCTCTTTCGGCAATCTCCGGATTATTTTGATATATGGGAAGGATAGATTTTAGTACCTGATTCTTATCTGTAGATATTTCAAGTGGAGTTTTTTGTATGGCAAAATTATATGGAGAAATAAGATCTTCATGCATCCATACTTTTCCTTTTTCATATTCAAAACGAAAACGTGCCTGCTTTGGTAGAAAAATAGTTATAACAAACACACATGCGGCCATTATAATAATTTTAAGGCCAGATGAATATTTAGTGGTTGTTAATAAGTGCGGATTAATGATTGTAGGCACGTTTTGTTTATTTAGTCAAAAATAGAAAAGTTCTGATCTATATATGTTTTCAAATCAAATCATTTATTGATTTAATTGTTATTATAATATACAATTTTTTTCAGTATTTCAAATTAAAGTCTCATAAACCACTATTTTAATATTTATTATTGAAGTGCACCATGTTCAAATATCACTACTCATAACTATAACCAATGAAAGAAGTTTATATCATATCAGCTGTCAGAACACCAATCGGAAGTTTTGGGGGAAGTCTGCTTGGTTTTTCTGCAACCCGTTTAGGGGCTATTGCTATAAAAGCTGCAATTGAGCGGGCAGGAATTCAACCCGGTGCTGTTCAGGAATTATATATGGGTAATGTACTTTCTGCTAACCTTGGCCAGGCGCCGGCCACACAGGCGGCACGATATGCGGACTTGCCTGATATCCCTGCAACCACTATAAATAAAGTATGTGCCTCAGGCGCAAAAGCGATTATGCTGGCGGCACAAAGCATTGCCCTGGGACAGAATGATGTGGTTATTGCCGGCGGTATGGAGAGCATGAGTAATGTACCCTATTACCTGGATAAAGCCAGAAACGGATATCGCCTGGGGCATGGCCAGCTTATTGATGGTTTGGTTAAAGACGGATTATGGGATGTTTATAATGACTTTCACATGGGATCTGCAGCCGAGCTATGCTCAACAGATTGTAATATAAGCCGGGAAGAACAGGATGAATACGCTATTGAATCTTACAAACGGTCGCAGGCAGCACAGGCGAGTGGAAAATTCAGGAACGAAATAGTCCCTGTTGAAATTAAAGACCGGAAGGGCAACGTTACTCTCTTTTCAGAAGATGAGGAACCCAACTCAGTTAATTTTGATAAAATTCCGGGGTTGAAGCCCGTGTTTAAGAAAGATGGAACCGTAACTGCTGCAAACGCATCTACTTTAAATGATGGTGCTGCTGCATTGGTATTAATGAGTAAAGAAAAAGCTGAAGAACTGAAGCTCAAACCTATGGCCAGGATCCTTGGATTTGCAGATGCTCAGCAGGCGCCTGAATTGTTCACAACCGCCCCGGCTAAAGCTATTCCCAAAGCGTTACAGCATGCCGGAATTACGGCGAACAATGTGGATTTTTACGAGATCAATGAAGCATTTTCTGTTGTGGCACTGGCCAATAACAAACTGCTTAACTTAAGTCCCGAAAAAGTGAATGTAAATGGCGGCGCTGTATCATTAGGTCATCCGCTTGGCGCTTCCGGCGCGCGCATTATTGTCACTTTACTCCATGTTTTGCAGCAGAACAATGCCAAAACAGGTGTAGCAGGAATTTGCAACGGAGGGGGTGGCGCGAGTGCAATAGTTGTAGAAAACCTGCGTTAAAGAGCTAAAGATCAGCCAATGAATAAGATATTAAGGATCTTAATATTTCTAATAATAAGCCTGCCTGCAACAGCTCAGCATACCGGTATTACAAAACCTCCTGTTACGTTGAACTCTTTTCAGGATAGTTTACTGCAGTTAAGCAAAACATTTATTAATAACCCAAGTGAACCTGAGCGTTACAATGCCAATTATGCTTTTATTAAAACTCTGGTACACGCTCTTAAAACACCCCGATCTTTTAATTTCAAGTTCGACTCGCTGAAAACAATCTCCATTCAAACCTCACAGGATAGACGTTTTAGAATATTTACGTGGCATGTAATGAATAATGATGGCAGCTATCGCTATTACGGCACGGTGCAAATGAATAATCCGGATGGGAAACTGGTTATGTTTCCACTGGTAGATTATTCTGCTGCTTTTAAGAACCCTGCCGACAGTGTGACTACCAGTGATAAATGGTATGGTGCCCAGTATTACAAGATTATTCCGGTAACTTATAATGTAAAGGTTCCCTATTATATTTTGCTGGGATGGAAAGGCAACACGCCCAAATCAACGAAAAAAGTAATTGATGTCATCTATTTCAAGGATAATAAAGCCTTTTTTGGTATGCCTGTATTTGATGGCGATAAAGAAAAACCAAACAACAAACGGATCATTTTTGAATACACCCGGCAGGTATCTATGGGCTTAAACTACGATCCCAAAGCCAACTTAATCGTATTTGATCATCTGGCACCTCCTGATCCGAAATTAAAGGGAAACTTCGAATCGTATGGCCCGGATATGTCTTACGATGGATACAAATTAACCAATGGAAGATGGAAGCTGGTGGAGGATATCGAGATGAAAAACCCACCATCAGAAAACGACAATAACTTTAATGACCCTAAAAAGCTGAAAGGCTCTTCTATCCGTACTAATTAGGGCTTAAACGGATTATGGCGCAACAGCCTGCATAACAAGCGCGGAAATATATGCGCCGTAAGTACCCAATGCATACCCCAGAACAGCAAGCAAAACACCTACCGGTGCAAGGCTTGGATGAAAAGCGGCGGCAACTATTGGAGCGGAGGCTGCGCCGCCAACATTTGCCTGACTTCCAACAGCAACAAAGAAAAACGGGGCCTTAATTATCCATGCTACAATAATTAATAAAATACCGTGGACCAATATCCATATTATTCCCACAAGGAATAAACCCGGATTAGAAACCACTGCAGTAATATCCATTTTCATGCCGATGGTAGCCACCAGTATATAAATAAATAAACTCCCGAACTTTGTTGTACCATATCCCTCCAATTGTCTGGCCCGGGTAAATGACAGGAGCATCCCGATTGTTGTTGCTATCAGAATTAACCAGAAAAATGATGAAGTCAGACTGAATTTTTCCAGACCAGGATAATTTTGAGCAAGATAAGGGGTAATGATATCGGCTAAGAAGTGTGATACTCCGGTAAACCCTAATCCTATTGCCATGATCAGAACTAAATGCTTCAATCCGGGAATCTTTGAATTAGCTAGCTGGTACTCTTCAACACGTTTCTGAAGGGTTATAATTTTACTGTTATCCGCCTTCAAAAAACCATCTATTTGTTTGTACCGTCCTGCACCATATAACAGTACAGCCATCCAGATATTTGCTACAATGATATCCACAGCAACAACCGCTGCAAATAAATTATCATTTACTTTAAAAACCTCTTTCATGGCGGTTTGATTGGCTCCCCCTCCTATCCAGCTGCCGGCTATAGTTGATAGCCCTCTCCACACAGCATCCGGCCCATGCCCGCTGACAGTTTCAGGTGAAAAAGTTAAAACGATAAGAATTGCAATCGGACCGCCTATCATTATACCCAAAGTACCCGTAAGAAACATAATCATCGCCTTTGACCCCAGACTGGCCAGGCCTTTAAAATCAATACTTAAAGTGAGGTAAATTAAACTTGCAGGCAACAGGTAATTAGATGCTACAAAATATAGCTTTGACTGATCTCCGGAAATGACACCCAATGAATTCAGAATGGAGGGTATAAAATAACAAAGCAATAAAGCAGGGACATAAGAATAAAACTTACTCCAGAAACCGGTGTTCTTACTCTCAGTATAAAATATAAAACCTAATATAAATACCAGTATACCAAGAACTACTGCATCATTTGTTATTAAAGGAATTCTTTGATCCATACTGATAAGTTTATAAGATTATCAATTTTAAGAATAATTTTTATATTACATTTAAAACATCATTACAATTGCACACTTATAATGATTCAAATACCTAAACTAAATTCATGGAAACACAAAAAACTTTAATTGGGCATCCACTCGGCTTGTTTATACTATTTTTCACTGAAATGTGGGAGCGTTTCAGTTATTACGGTATGAGGGTGTTATTTGTATTATACTTAACAGCTTCACTTACTGACGGGGGGCAGGCATGGTCAAGAGCCGACGCAAGTATGTTATATGGATGGTATACCGGGCTTGTGTATATTACTCCAATAATTGGAGGCTTAATAGCCGATAAACTATGGGGATACAAAAAAGCCATCGTTGTAGGCGCCTTGTTAATGACTCTGGGACATGCCGTATTAGCAATTGACGCTATACCCGCATTTTATACCGGATGTATTCTTTTAATTGCTGGAAATGGTTTTTTTAAAC
>DASWTL010000118.1:0-14015 GCA_036402155.1 Sphingobacteriaceae bacterium
AATATTCTCATCAGTATAACAAATGGCGAAACTTACATCAGGTTTACTTTTATACTGTGGCCACGGGACATTGGTAATATTATTCTTGTTCAACGTATCAAGAAACATGGACGCCGATAACAGATCCGGGCCAGCCAGACCCTTAATATAAGGAATTTGAAGTCTCATGCTGATCAGGCCTTTTGAGTAACTTTAAAAGATGATAATACCTCCTGTACAATGTTCTTCATACGAATATAATTATTTTCCAATTTTTTAAATAGTTCGAGCTGCGCCAATGTACGCTGCATATTATGTTCAGGGAAATCTATTTTATAGTATTTATCACCATCTATATAATCGGTTAAAAACCGAACGGTCTGCATATAAGGCAGTAACAATACACCATCAACCAGGGTGTCTTTTTCAATATCAGTCAGGAAATTATTAGCCTCTTCCAGATATCCGGCAGCATACGCCTCAAAAAGCGTCAGATTTATGGTAATTCTGGATAGATCTTTTTCGTCTTCAGCTGCAGTGTTTACAATAGAACGGATGGCGTCACCAAAATCATAGGCCACATAGCCTGGCATAACGGTATCCAAATCAATAACACACTTTGCCTTGTCATTTTCATCCAGCAGAACATTATTGAATTTGGTGTCATTATGGGTTATCCTTAATGGCAGTTTACCCTCCTTCCCTAAGCGAAGGATAGTGCGCATGGCGTCTTCACGCTCTTTTAGAAATGTAATAATTTCTGTGCAATGTTCCAGCCTGTTAACCGGATCCTGTTGTATTGCATTTTGAAGGTTATTGAGCCGGTATTGAACATTATGAAAATCCGGGATTGTTTCAATAAGCAGCTTTGAATCCAGATCTGAAAGCAAGGTCTGAAATTTTCCGAAAGCTTTCCCTCCTTCATATGCTTGTTGCGGGGTTTCTACAACATCATAGCTTTTGGTATTCTGAATGTAGTAGTACATGCGCCAGAAATTATTTCCCTGGTCTTTGTAGTAGTACCGGCCATCTTTAGTTGGAATCAGTGAAAGAACTTCATTTTCCGGATCAGACCCGGCAACTGCTTTAAGTTTTTGCCGTAAATGATCAGTTACAAGCTTGATATTATTGATCAGCCCCGGAACATCTTTAAACACATAATCATTTACCCTTTGAAGCAAATAATCTTTTGATCCTTCACCTTTAATCTTAATATGAAATGTGCTGTTGATATGCCCTGACCCATACTTTGAAATATCAGCAACATCCCCGCTTATATTGAACATTCCCAATATTTCGGGGAAATTATATGCACTTTCTTTACTCATAGTTTACTCGAACGATTACCATTAACAATGTGTAAAACAAATATATTAAAATAATAGTGTGCGCACACATTTTTTAATATTTAATTTATTACAGGGTTAATTCCCTGTTAATGAGGGTAGTAAAGGATTAACGATTATATATATAATGGTGTATTTATTATTGTGTGTGTTCGCACACATGATGTTGTTACGCTTAAACAATATTCTTAAGAATTACATCCTCTTCAATATAGTAATTCAGGTTTTCCTTAGTTACAATATCAAGCGGAAGATATTTTAATACCGGCACTTCCTTTTTAAACACCAGGTGATCAGTTAATTCATGAATACCCCAGTACCCCTGACCTTTCGGATTTTGATTGATCAGAAAGCTGATTGCACCTTTATTAAGGTAGTAAAGGTTTTGAGGCAGTAAATCATAACCAATAATTTTAATATGTTTAATAAACCGTTGCTCCAGGTATTTGGCAATCTCATGTGCTTTTGAGGTGGTGACAAAGATACTGGCCAGATCAGGATTATTTTCTATAATATCATCCAACTGATGGAGAAAAGAAGGAAAATCTGAGCGATTCAGCTCGGCTTTAATAATAGTATACTGCTCCAGGTGATTTTGAGAGAAGTAATTTCGCAAGCCCTGCTCCTTTTTTATCAAATGCGCCGCATTACTTATTTCTTCATCAATATGTGCAATCAAAACAGAGCACGGGTCTGGTTGCCCATAATGAATCAGCTTACCTGCTAATAGTCCGCTTTGGTAGGAATCCTGCCCAATATAACTCAGAGGATTGAATTCAGCGATTTGTGTATTAAACAAAACGAAGGGAATTTTGCTTTTTTGCCACTTCTCAAAAAATGGCAAAACCTCTCTGTAAAATATAGGCGATAGAAATATTCCATCCGGATTACTGAAGGTTACTTTATTTGCCTGCTCAACAAATGAGTTGACATCATAAGGATTAAACACAAACTGGCTGACAGAAATTCCGTACTGCCGTAAATCTTTCCCGGCTTTTTCTATACCAGATTTAGGAGCAAGCCAGTAAGAATCGTAATTATGATCCGGGATCAAGGCCGCGATCCGATATTCCTTGTTCAATCCAAGGGCTCGTGCAATAAGATTGGGTTCATAGTTAAGTTCATTAATAATATTCAGTACCCGCTCACGAACTTTCTCTGAAACACGACCTCTGTTATGTAATACCCTGTCTACTGTGCCGGTAGAGACCTTAGCTTTGATTGCTATATCTTTGATCCGGACATTTTTATTATTCATTTACGTATGTCTCTTTTTTAAAATTTAGGGATGTATCCCGACTTTGTTATGCGAGATTAAGAAAATTGTTAAAATAATATCGCTTTTTGACAGATTAAATGTATAAATATTTATCCGGCGGTTATACCTTTGAGAGATTACTGAAATGATAATCGTTTTGCACACATAATTAACCGTCTGTATGACAATCAAGTTTTTTTGTACCCATTGGGGAAGCGCAGGAATGAAATGGGATGACTTCATCCAAAAAGTTAAACATAGCGGATATGAAGGCATAGAGTACGGTTTTGGAAGAGAAGTTTCGGAAGGCGAACTCACAAACTTTTGGAACAGAGCAGAGAAAGAGAACTTATTGGTAATTGCACAACATTATGACACTTATGAATCAGATTTTTCAAAGCATTATGATTTATATGCCGCCTGGCTTGAAAAAGCTGTTGCATTTAAACCTCTAAAAATCAATTCGCAAACAGGCAAGGATTTCTTTTCTTTCGAACAGAATAAGGCCTTGATCGACCTGGCGACCGATGTTTCTAAAAATACAGGTATCGAAATATGCCATGAAACACATCGTAATAAATTCAGTTTTGCTGCACATATTACCGCAGAATATTTAAAAAAGATACCTTATTTAAATATTACACTTGATGTTTCTCATTGGGTATGTGTAGCTGAATCATATCTTCACGATCAGCAGGAAACCATGAAGCTTGCTATTTCGAGAACCGGACATCTTCATGCCCGTGTAGGATATCCTGAGGGTCCGCAGGTATCCGACCCAAGGTCGCCGGAGTGGAAAGAAGCGCTGGATATTCACCTGGCATGGTGGGATAGCATAATAGAGTTTAAAAGACAAACCAATAGCGCTATGATGACTGTTTGCACGGAATTTGGGCCTGCTCCGTACATGCCGCTATTGCCATTCACAGTACAACCAGTTGCAAATCAATGGGATATTAATGTTTATATGATGAACTTATTGAGATCCAGATGGCAGGTTTGAGTAGAGACTTAATTCTAACATACCTACCATTTCCAGCCAGGTTTCCATTGTAATACACTAACAGGCTGGGAAGGTATCTCTTTTAATGTTTCACCATCACCCTGTTCTACATTCTGAATAAACAAACTCAGTATCCTCTTCTTTCTCCAAAGTTCATAATCATAATTGGGTTCCCACTGATCCAGCGACCCGGCTGTCAGATCCTTCATACGCCAGGTTCCAGAAGTCAAATCATCACTTATCGCCACGCTTGCCTTCGATCCACGTTCCGCATCTCTGTATATTAATAACGCCCTGATCTTATTTGCTTTGGCAGTCACAATAATCTGAGGCCTTGAAATTGGAATACGCTTGGTTCCACCGCCTGATAAAGTAAATGGCGTTATCCTGTTAGTGATCTGCTGAGTGATCCACCTATCCCCGGTGAAATATAATAAACGATACTGGGGCACTTTACTATCTGCAGTACGCCAGTAAGTAGCGATATACGGACGACCATTTTCATCAGAAGTAATTGCAGGCGGATTGATCATCTCACTATTCTGCGGTATCCTGACTACATATTCTGCTGTAGCTTCGTTTATTGGCAGGTTATATTTTTCTCCGGTACTTTTTATCCAGGTTTTGCCGCCATCAATAGATTTAGCATAACAAATGTCATGATTTGTGGCAACATTCCCTGTTTCCCTCCAAACCCAGGTCATATGGATAGTACCAAACCGGTCGACCGAGATCTGCGAATATGCATTACGAAGGCCCTCTCCATCAATCAATTTATTTTGAACATCATCCCATTTCTGCTGAACATGATGATATCGTTTCACTCTCAGATTTCCATCACCTGAGCTGCCATCTCTGTAAAAGAAAAGAAAATCACCGTTTGGCAATGTGTAAAACTCAGGATACGTAACTTTCCCTTCCTTAACCCCAGTCATAGGCATCTTCTCTGAAAGCTCCAATGATCCCGGACTGATGCTCCTGGAATATCTGAGCGGATTTGCGTGGTGATCCCACGAGACATGCAAATAGCCCGAACCGTCTACAGCAATGCTGATAGAATTATGAGCATCACTGGCTTTTCCTTTAAATTGGGTAACATGAAGATCCCACTTGCTGGAACCTGCTTTTCTTTTTCCTAACACAACCTCTTGCCTGGAGTTATAAAACGCTATGTACTGTGTGTTCTTAAAGGTAGTTAACGCATTATGCCGATATGCAACTGCATTAACAGAATTTTTCGCCCAGGCAGAATCCACATAAATTAGTAAAGGGTGTTTTTGCCCATTGGCATTACTGTATATTCCCAAAAAGAGTATCGCAAGCAGTATATTAATTTTCAAATTCTTACTCATATGATTAATTGAAGTAGTATACTTATGTACGCCATTAACTTAAATCTCCTATTCCGGAAAGTTATATATTTTGAAAAACTTTTTAATCCAAAACATAACGACGGACAAAATAAATAAATGAACACCTAAATCTTTAACCAGAACAGTGCCGGGTTAAGTCCCTTAATTCTGTAAATAATTTATTTCTTTGTTGTTTTACAAATAAAGGTTATCTTTTTTTACTTTAGTAACCATATTAAGGCTTTCAGTTTATAAAAAACATGGTTCTACTGTTGTTCATCTCATAAACTGATCATAGCTTTAACCTTAAAATCAAACTGTTAAAATGAAAAATGTCACCGAAAGACATCAATTTATCCTTCAAAAATTAAAAAGGGACGGAAAAGTCAATATCATTGATCTTGTTGAAGAGATGGAGGTTTCTGGTGTAACCATCCGGAAGGACCTAAAACTGCTTGAAGATAAAAATTTGTTATTCAGAACCCGTGGCGGCGGTTCCATCAATAACCCGTATGCTGTAGACCGGTCTATAAACGAAAAAGAATTTATTAATTCTGACGAAAAGCAGAAAATTGCAAGAGCAGCCATTGATCTGCTGGGCAATTCAGATTCCATTATGATTGGGTCAGGTACAACCGCCTTTGAATTTTCAAGAGCACTGCATCCGTCAAAACATCTTACCGTAATTACTCCAGCCTTAAAAGTAGGTGTAGAATTAAGTAACAGGCCCAATGTAGAAGTACTACAATTAGGCGGACTTATCAGGCCAAACTCATCGTCAGTTGCCGGAGCAAATGCCCTCCGGGTTCTTGAAGACATATCATGCAACATGCTTTTTATTGGCGTTGATGGTATTGATCCTGAATTTGGGATTTCCATATCAAACTTTGCAGAAGCAACGCTAAATCAAAAGATGATAGAAACTGCACATATAATTGTGGTACTGGCAGATAGCAGCAAATTCGACCGAAGAGGTTTAGGTAGAATATGCAGCCTGGAACAAGTCCAATACATCGTTACCGACAATAAAGTATCCGAAGCAACAATAAAAACTATTGAAGAAAAAGGTGTTAAAGTAATTGTTGCTTAATCGAATAGTTTACTGTTAATCCTCAATTTAGGAATCCAAACTTCCACTGATAGCTGATCAAAACACTTCTTCCGGGATTATTTATGCCGCTTCCATGGGTACGATAATCCTCATTAAATATATTCTGCGCGCTGATACCAATAGTATGGCTCTTCAATTGGTAACTAAAAAAGGCATTAAACAGATCCCATCCCGGAGTTCCTCCGGCTGGAATCCGGTTATCCGACAAATCCCCTGCAGAAAGCCTGTCCTGCTTATCTGCCCACACCCACTCAGCAATTGCATTAAATTTCCTGATAGAATATTTTGCCGAAAGATTACTATTCAGCGGTGAAATACGCCGTAGGGGTTCATTTGCCGTCAGGTTTTCACCAGATGTGAGAGCAATAAACCCATTCAATTGTAAGTTCTTATTCGCCACCCAGCTCAGGGCAGCCTCCCCTCCTTTTATAACTGCTTTATCAATGTTTTCTTTCTGATAAACATCATATCCATCTATTTTCTGTCCTGTTTTCACCCGGGTGATCAAGCCATTCAGCCTGTTATGAAATAAGGATAAAGTGGCATTCAGTTTTGGAGTTTGTAGTTTATATCCGAGTTCGGTATTTTGATTTTTTTCAGGTTTTAGATCAAAAGCAGGTACTTCATACCTGAAATCAACAATACCTAAGGTACCCATATCATCAATATTCGGGGCCCTGAACCCGGTACTTACCGAAGCAAAAATATTATGCACTCCTATGTTATAACTTAACCCACCATTTACTACAAATGCATCCGGATTAATAGTTACCTCCCCTAACGTTTCATCATAAATACTGGCATCCAGCCAGTTATACCGCATCCCGGCTTCAAATGTAAAGTCACCGGCTTTCAGGTGATTCAGATTATAAACAGATAAATTAGCGTACGTTGAACCATCGGGATATAACCCTCTCAGATTTGTATTGGATTGACTGGTAAGGTTTATGTCTGTTCTACTGCTGTTAATTTTATCCCTGTAATATTCAACCCCGCTGTTAGCGGTCCAAAACCTGGTGAACACAGAATGGATGTCACCGGTCAGACCAATGGTACCAACCTGATCCTTTTCAGTGCGCAATGTATTACTTCCGTTTTTCTGAATATTACGCCCCTCATCAGTCTGATTATATGAACCTATCAGGGATATTGACCTGATCAGATCGTTGGTATTTTCCTTGATTAACTTGATGTACGAAAGATTTCTCCTTTGCGGAGTCATTTCATTGAGTAAATAGTTCTCCAATAAAACTTTATGAGTAACCGGAACATGTTGTTGTTCCACAAATTGATGGGCTGCCACCAACTCAAAATCCTGAGCAATTTTGAATTTCAATTTGATATCGGCATCCACTTCTTTATATCCTGAAGGAGACTGTTTTCTGGTTGAACCACCGGCAATTAAATCACCGAAATCTTTATAACTTACCCCACCTGTCAGTGCTGTATTCTTTGAGGTATAGGTTAATCCGCCGCGAATCGTTTTTTCCATATCACCACTCCAGTACCGGCTGTTAACTTCACCCATCAGCTTTGCTGAATTTGAATAACCGGGATCGGCGGTAAGTACATGAATAACACCGCCTAATGCATCCGAACCATATTGAACAGATCCGCTTCCTTTCACAATTTCCATCCGGGATATGGTGAATGGATCAATCGTGTTTAAATACTGATTAGGGCCATATCTAAAAGTAGAATTATTCAGCCGCACTCCATCCACCAGCATCAGAATCTGATTGCCCGTTAACCCTCTTAAATAAGGTGAGCCGCCTCCATGATTAGTTTTCTGAACAAAAGCGCCGGGCACCATCATCATAGATTCCGGAGTGCTTCTAAACATCCGTTCTTCTATTTTCTGGCGAGACAACACCTCTACCGAGAACGGTGTAGCGCTTAATTGAATAGCTTTACGGGTTGCGGTTACCGTAACTTCTTTTAAAATATGGTTATCTGATAAGGAGCTGGTATCGGATTGTGCATTGGAACTAAAAGGTAACAACGCTAAAAATAAAACCGGGAAATGCATCTTCATACTAATCTTCCTCTCCTTTGTCTTCCAGTTTTACAAAAGCGCTCCTGCGGGGCGCCGGCATTTCAGAATCTTCGCCCTTTACAGATTTCCAGACTACTTCATTTAAAAGCAGATCAGGCACAGAATCTTCTTTGCTCAGATCAAAGCTCCTGGATTTTATTGAACTTTTATTATTGGCAGTATTCCTTGTATTCAGATTCACCCGGGCAGGTAAATGAGTAAATGGAGTTAGATTCGGTGTTGATGTAAAGCAATCATACATAGGCAAAGCTGAAGCATCATACTGACTCATCGGCGGAAGTCCGAGGATCAGCTCCATAGTTCTGAGCATCCCGGTAGTAGAATACATGGTACTTACAACGGCATTTCTTTTGGTATACGGACTGATAACAAATGCAATTGAACGATGCGCATCCACATGGTCGGGGCCATTCTGGGCATCATCTTCCAGAATAAAGATTGCCGATTCATTCCAAATAGAACTTTTACTGATATGTTCTACCAGTTTTCCAACAGCAAGATCGTTACTGGCTACAGCAGCAACCGGGGTAATAGCTCCTAACTTCTGTCCGCTGGTATGATCCTCACCTAACCGTATCGTATTAAATTGTGCTACTTTATTATTTACCAACAACGAGTCAAAATCCCTTTTCCACACCTCAAAACGATCTGTATCTCTAATAGTCATATTAAATGGCGCAAAGTCAAGGCAGTTATGTCCTTCCAGCGAACTTAAATAGGGCTTATTAGCAGCAGAAACAAATTCGCCATAGGTACGATAACTAACACCGGCACGTTTACAGTAATCCCAGATAAAGCCATCTTTAGGATGAGCAATTTTCCTTGTCCCTACAGATTCCGCTTTCCCCCTGCCGCCATATTGGGTTGGCCAAAGCTTCTCAACAAAATCGGTTGCATATGCTGCCATACTCCAGTTATGTCCATCAGCGCTAACCTCGGCATCAACATAAAAATTATCAAGTAATACAAACTCATTTGCCAGGGCATGCTGGTTAGGAGTTACCTTTTCAGGAAATATACATAATGAAGAGTCGCCGTTACCTTTTTTCATATCACCGAATACCTGGTCGTATGTTCTGTTCTCTTTGATCACATAAAAAACATATTTAATTGGCGATTTTTTATCCGGAGAAGTTGGAACGGGATTATCTGCAGATACTTTTAAAGTTGCAGAAGTACTTTTATCTAATGGCATATTTTGATATACCTTTTTAGAATATTCCAGCAACTTGTCGCTATCAGGAATATCAATTATTGAAAGTGTCCCTTTAAAAAGGCTGCCTATATACTGAACTCTTTTCTTTTTAGCATCGGTAGGGCCAATATGCATTCCAACATCATCGTCTTTAGATACAGGCTGAGTCATTTCAGGATTTGCAAAGCTTGAGAAACCTTTCCCATTGGCTACATATATTTTATTGCCAACAATTTTAATACTGGTAGGATACCAGCCCGTTGGAATAAACCCTTTTGCAGAACTTTGACCTGCTGTCGATACATCAAAAACAGCTATACAATTGTTATCTGCATTAGCTATGTATAATGTTTTTTCATCTTCTGAAAATGCCAGTCCGTTGGTTGTTGAGCCTGTTAGTTTGGTTGGATATAACGTAGTGGATATTACTTCCATCACTTTCTTTGAACGCACATCAATAACAGAAACTGAATTGGAGTTTGCATTCGCTACGTATAAATAGTTTCCTTTTTTATTTAACAGAAGTTCATTAGGATGACTTTCTGTGTTCACTGTAGCGTTGATCTTACCACTGGCAATATCATAAAATGCAACTCTATCGCCTCCCCAAACCGAGATAAAAAGTGTTTTCTCATCTCTGGATAGTGCGCAGCTATAACCTTCTGCCCCTAAATCAACCGTTTTTACTACTTTTTTATTTTTCAGATTCACCACATACAGCCGTTTATCTTCTTTAGTAACGGTATAAAGAAATTTATTTTTTTTATCTACAGCTATTCCAGTAGGAAAAAGTTCGCTCTGCTTGTTTTTACTTAAGAAGATAGTGTCGGCTTTACCTAATTTTTTGTCTGACACCGGATAGCATAATATAATATTATCATTGGCTCCTGATGCATACAGCATTCTTCCATTTTTACTGAACTGTAGGCCGTACCACGCTTTTCCGATCTCTGCTTCATCCGTTACTTTATCAGTTAACAGATCTATCAATTGGATACTATGCGTACTCTGACCATTATTTGTTACAGCCATTAACTGCTTTGACCTGGAAACCTGAATATTCAATGGCAGATCTCCTAATGGTAATGATTTCCCCACCGGACTCAATGTCCAGCCATTTGGCAATAAAATATCTTTTGCATTAGGATTATTGGTTGGCCATTCCTGAGAGGAAGCGCTTATTGCAGATAAAATAAGGGCAAACAGAACCAATAAGGAAGCTGACTTAGGTAGGTTTTTCTTCATAAATAATTTATATCAGAGGATTATATTTTAAAATTTCGGAAGCCTTGGGGTTTCCGGGCAGGTAATTTAAAGAACAAAAGTGAATTTGACTATACAAGTGGGTTATAAGTTTAATGTTATACAGTATTAATTACTATTTTTTTGACAATCAATGGTTTTAATTTAATTACTCTACCATTCAGGCAAATCTAAATGTATTAATCTGGTAGTGTTTAAGGTATCTGTTATTTTACTGTTAACTTAAGAGGTAATGTGGCGTTTAACGCCTCATCCTGTGTTCGGAACTGCTTTTTGTATTGCATTAGTTGTAAAAACCCAGCTTTTGGTATAACATTTATAGGGAGAGGCTTTTTAACGATCGGTTAATAGCATGGCGTTTAAAGCCTCACCCTGTGTTCGGAACTGCTTTTTGTACCTGCGTTTGCTTCCCTCTCCAAATGGAGAAGGATTGTAGGAACCCTGCTTTTGGCATAACCGTTTATAGGGTGAGGCCTTTTAATGATTGGTTACGGCATGACGCTAAAGCCTCACCCTATGTTCACAAAGGCACCTTGGGAAGCCACAAGAGTGTATTTATCAGTTTTCTATTATTTTTTAAAGGTATAAATGGTCTCTCCGCCAACTGGCGGATCGGTATGGTAATTTTTGCGGTCAAAAGTTACCAGGCCAACTGGCGGCTATCAGCCGGACTAACAATCATCTTATCATTAACATTTAAAATAATCATTATTGCCCTCCAGGTCTATCCATACAACTCCTAATACTAAAACTTTGTACTTTAGTTATATTATGCAGGCCAAAATCACTTTCAAAACAGCCATTTCAAGTGCAGACTTTGAAGAGGCTCACCATCTATTTAAACAATATGCCGACTCGCTGTCTCTTGATCTTTCATTCCAGGATTTTGAAGCGGAGCTAAAAACGCTGGCAATAAAGTATAACAAGCCAGAGGGAGCACTTGTCCTGGGCTATTTCAACGATAACCCTGTTGGTTGTGTGGGGATCCGTAAGTGGGATGGGAAAATTGCTGAACTGAAACGGCTCTATGTAAACCCACAATACCGGGGTTATGGCATAGGATCTAAACTATTGGAACATGCTATTGATCATGCAGCTCAATTGAAGTATCAGAAAATAAGGCTGGATACACTGGAGACCATGCATGACGCGATCAGGCTGTACCGGTCATTTGGGTTTTATGTAATAGATCCATATCGCTTTAACCCCGAGCCGGCTGTTTACATGGAAAAGGATTTGGGAAAAGACTAGGCAACCAAAAATTGATTAGTATATCCATTTAATTATCAACACATTGATGATTACAAACAAAGTTTTACTTAAAGTTGCAGCAACCATGCCTTGCACCTCCCAAACCATTCATCAAACGAAGGTTTCTTTAAAAACCCATGTTCACCTTTCGAATAGATATGCATTTCTGCCGGTACCTTTTTTCTGATTAACTCCTGGTAAAATCGCACACTATTATTCACCGAGACCACCGTATCGTCGCTGGCGTGAACCAGGAACACCGGCGGGGTTCCATTGGTTATGTGCAATTCATTGGAGAATCTGTTTATTTGTTCAATTGAAGCAGAAGGGCCTAAAAGGTTTTTCCTGGATCCTAAATGCGCCAGACTATCCGTTAAACTGATCACAGGATAAACCAGGATCATAAAATCCGGACGCAAACTTATTTGTTCGTTATTTTCTATGACCTTCTCGTTGTAATGGGTACCGGCAGTTGAAGCCAGATGCCCGCCCGCAGAAAATCCCATGATACCGATCTTATCCGAACTGATATTCCATTCCGCAGCATTCATCCGTACCGTTTTTATTGCCTGTAAGGCATCCTGCAAGGGCCCAATTGATTTATCCTTCATAATCCGGTCTGCAGGCAACCGATATTTTAAAACAAATGCAGCCACACCCATTTTAATAAACTCCTTTGCTATGTTATGGCCTTCCCTTTTAATCATCAGTTTGCCGTAACCACCACCGGGACAAATAATTACTGCCATACCGGTAGCTTTATCCTTCTCCGGCAGATAAACTGTTAACGTTGGGTTTGAAACAGTTGACACTGCAGTACTATCTGCCGAAATTTTCTCCTCATTGGCAGCAGTTAATGCATTGGGGATACTTTTAGTTCCATAAAGAGGTATAGTATGTTGAGCAGCAGCTACTCCACAGGTACATAGTAAAATAAAGAGAATCCTTATGCGTAACATTTAAAAGGTTTATGGATTAATATCAGACATTCAAAATCAGAATAGCTAAACTACTATTTAGGTTGCTACTCTGCAACAGTGGATATCTGGAGAACAAGGTATGATCAGCAGTTTTATGCAGAAAGGAACCTGTAATGCAGTTTATGAAGATGGGTTTCTTATCAGTGAGTCTATGTAATGAGTCTCAAAAGTACCCGCATATTGCCGCGAATGACCCTGATGTGCGAATCCTATCCGTATTAACTTTGTTCAAGCATAACTTTAATAGCAATCAACATGAATAGTATCAATAATACCATTGCCGGACTTGAACTCGCGCAGATCGGTTGGGTGGTGCCTGACATTGACGCTTCCATAAAATTCCTTTCAACTGCGCTCGGCATCGCCGGCTTTCCCCCTCCGCAGCGCATCCGGGCACAGGATCTGAACATGACCTATTTTGGCCAGACCGTTGCGGGTGAATGGCTGACCACGCAAACTTATAATGGTGGTACCTTCATCGAACTTGTACAGCCGCTTTCGGGCCAAAGCATGTTTCACGACTACCTGGAGCTTTATCCCAAAGGCGGTACACAGCATCTGGCATTCCGTTTACCGGTTAGCGATTTTGAACGCGTTACCGGCGAGCTGCGTGAACAGGGTTATGAAGTGATCAGCCAGGTAGATCATCCGGTTGCGCGGATGGCTTTCTTTGATACCTACCAAACACTTGGGGTAGCTACCGAGATTATGGGCGTTACTCCTGAAGGATGGGCGGCTATTGAACAAATGAAAAGCGCAGGCTAGGTTGTGGGTTGTAAGTTGTGAGTTGCATGTGGTGGTTTGCAGGAATGGGACTTCAGACTCCGGACTTCAAAACTCCCTTAAAACTTTTGAAACACCAAAAGGTTTATTACCAACGTGCGGTTTTTCGTTCACCGAACCATGGAACAGTATCAGTTCCTTCATGAAGAAACGGATTTTAAATGTTTTAAATGAACATACGATGATGTTAAAGTCTTTAATAGCCGAATTTGAGCATGAAGTAAACAGCACCAGGAAACTCCTGCAGGCTGTTCCTGAAAAAGATCTGGCTTATAAGCCCTCTCCCGTTTCATGGAACATGGGTGAACTTGCCCAGCACATTGCTACCATTTATTACTGGTATGTGGGAACCCTCACCCAGGACGTATATGATATGGCAGCAGATCACCTGGAACGCGGTGAACCGGGAGATATAAAAGCCACCCTGGAGCTTTTCGA
>DASWTL010000119.1:0-2640 GCA_036402155.1 Sphingobacteriaceae bacterium
GTTACATTAAACAAAACTTTAATCTGTCTTGAACCAATAAATTGCTGGTAATATGCCATATTAAAGGTTGGAGCGCCTGCAATAATGAACTGGTAATTTTTCAGGCGGTCGGCAGTTTCAAGCATTACGGGCAGGATGCGTTCTATCTCCTGCTTGCGGCTTCCCGGCAGAAGAGCAATGATCTGTCTAACATCCAGGTTGTGTGTCATTTTAAACTGATCGTCCGGGTGATGAGCTTTAATTGCGTCCATCAGCGGATTTCCAATATAATCAACATCCATGCCCCAACTCTGATAAAAATCAACTTCAAACGGCAGGATGCAAAACATATGATCTACAACCTTTTTTATCTTAAGCACCCGTTTTTGATTCCAGGCCCAGACTTTTGGGGAGATATAATAAAATACTTTTATGCCAAGGCTTTTGACAAAAGCAGCGATCTTTAAGTTAAATCCCGGGAAATCGATCAGAATTACTGCATCAGGCTGATAAGACCGGATATCCTGTTTAGCGAAAGCGAGGTTGCGAAGTATTTTACGAAGGTTAATAATCACTTCTACGAAACCCATGAAGGCCATATCTGAGTAATGCTTAACCAATTGACCGCCCTCGGCCACCATAAGGTCGCCCCCGAAAAAGCGAAACTCAGCCAGAGGATCCTGCTCCTTTAATGCCCGCATTAAACTGGCTCCGTGAAGATCACCAGATGCTTCGCCTGCGATGAGGTAGTATTTCATTGGATCTGAGTATTGAATACTTAGTAGTAGTAGTTAGTATTTAGTATTTAGTATTTAGATGGCACAGTGATTTAAATAAGAAAGTACACTGCTGAGTTTTGTATTTTTCTGCTTTTTCAAGTTCTTACCGTTTACTGACGCATTTTATAATACATGAAAATAAACGCACAGATAAAAGTAGAACTTATAACTCCCCGTGCGGTGTTTTCCTTATCCTCACGAAAAAAATACCTGACCAGGAACAGATTGATTGCTACACAACCGATATATAAAAGATCATCTTTTTTAAGAAAGGTTATATTTTTCTTTAATATCTCAACAAAGAAAAAAGCTATTCCCGGGCACATCAGCCCCAGAATAACACCAAGCCAAACATTATCTTTCTTAAGCATCCAGATCCCAGCTATTTAATACTTTCATTACATGATGTGCGGTCATATCAAATTGAATCGGAACTACGGATGCATAATGATTTTTCAAAGCCCATACATCGGTATCTTCACCATGGTCGTTATTCTGGAATACGCCGGTAAGCCAATAATAACTACGCTTATGCGGATCTTTACGCTCATCAAACTCCTCAGCATATTTAGCATTCGCCTGCCGGCAGATCTTGATACCTTTAATTTTTTTTACGTTCGGAAAGTTAACATTTAATAATGTACCCTCAGGCAAGCCATGTTCCAAAACCTGATGTGCAATTTTCTTCACATAGGGAAGGCAGAGTGTAAAATCAGCGTCGTAAGTGAAGTTGTCAAAAGAAAAACCAATTGAAGGGATGCTTTCAATAGCTCCTTCCACTGCTGCAGACATTGTTCCTGAATAAATAACATTGATAGAATGATTTAAGCCATGATTAATCCCTGAAACACATAAATCAGGCTTCTTACCCTTAAACACCTGATTTACGGCCAATTTTAAGCAATCTACAGGGGTTCCGGAGCTTTTGTACATTTCTATACCTTCATATAAATTAACCTTATCCAGGCGTAAAGGCTTTGCAATGGTAATTGCATGCCCCATTCCCGATTGTGGTCCATCAGGAGCCACTACAACTACATCTCCCAGATCTTTCATTACACTGATAAGCGCCCTGATTCCGGGAGCATCAATACCATCATCATTAACTACAAGAATCTTTGGCCTCTCGTTATTCATGCTGCGAAATTACAAAAGAAAGACGGAAGGTTAAGCACGAGTTCCAAACGAACGCAAGCCACCCGGGTTATTGATACTAACTCTTAATTGCAAATATCAATCTCATTATTTGTAACTTAGTGTATATTCTTTATCCATGCTTAAATTAATAAAATCAATACATACGTGCATCTTCCTGATGTCTTTAACAATCTTGTCACCGTGGCCGGCAAGTGGGCAGGGTACATGTAAGGTATTGCTTCCTGCTATTAGTGCCAATTATGAGGGGCACTGTAAAAAGGGGCTTGCCGAAGGCACCGGAACCGCAAAAGGAACTGACGAATATACCGGAAGTTTTAAAAAAGGATTACCTGATGGAAATGGAAAGTATACCTGGAAATCCGGAAACATTTATGATGGAGGATGGATAAAAGGCGAGATGAATGGAAAAGGAACTTTTTATTATAAACGGCCCGGGAAAAAAGACAGTGTGGTTGCAGGGACCTGGGAAAATAACACCTTACAGAAGCAATCGAAAGAAGCATTTATCATTCATTTAAAATCTGCACATGTTACTGAAGTTGATGTAAAACGAAGAAAAAGCAGTAATAATAATGTAAGCATAAACTTAACCAACAGCAATTCCGGAGCAACATTCAGTACAAATCCCTCAGGAGATCAGGCTAACTGGCAGCAGATACCTCCTCCGCAGTTAACTGATATAACTGTGCTTGAAGGTCTTTATGATAATATTCAAAAAAACAAA
>DASWTL010000120.1:0-13926 GCA_036402155.1 Sphingobacteriaceae bacterium
GTTTGATACATACAAGCAATATGTCGGGGAAGCATATTTCTTCAGGGCAGTGAATTACTTTAATCTTTTAAAAGATTATGGCGATATTCAATGGATCACAACCGAACTCAAAACCAACTCACCGGATCTTTATAAAGGGCGCGATTCACGGACAATTGTGGCTGATCATATCATCTCGTCATTAGATACGGCCGCGATGTATCTTAGTGACGCCAAGACCGATGGCGCTTCCCGTGTAAATAAGTGGATGGCTTTGCTTATTCAGAGCAGGGTTGCCTTGTACGAAGGAACCTGGCAAAAATATCATGCAGGCACTGCTTTCGGTACTCCAAATGCCGTACCAACCAAATACCTGGAGAAAGCCGCCGAGGCAGCACTTAAAATAATGGACTCCGGTAAATACAATATTTATTTCACCGGTAAACCGGCTTCCGATTATAAGGATCTTTTTGCTTTGCAGGACTATTCAACTAATAGCGAAGTAATGTTCTGGAAGAAATATGATAATGATCTGTCACGTGGAAACTCGGCATTTACCAATGATCGTAATTTCAGGATGGAAACTCCTTCAGGAAATACCATCACTAAGCAGCTGGCTGATTCTTATTTAGCTGTTGATGGAAAACCCATTACAGGTAATACTCTTTTTCAGGGATATACAACCATTAAAACGGAAGGCCAGAATCGCGATCCACGCTTCTTTCAAACCATTGCCTCTCCGGATGACGTGTGGAAGAACACTAATGGCGCTCTTAAGTATTGGAAAGAAGTATATGACAAGCTAAATACATCGGCTGATTATAATGCCCCTACCGGTTATGTGATCTTGAAAGGTTACAATCCGAATACACAGTATCACGTTCAGCAATATGAAGAAACTCCGTCTATAATTTTTCGATACGCCGAAGCTTTGCTGAATTATGCTGAAGCAAAAGCCGAATTAGGAACTATTACACAAGCAGATGTCGACAAAACCATAAAAAAATTAAGGGACAGGGTAGGTATGCCGAATTTGATTCTTAGCAATATCGCTCCTGATCCAAAATGGGATTTCCCAACTTTATCTCCGGTAATTAATGAGATCAGGCGTGAGCGAAGGGTTGAACTGGCATTAGAAGGTTTCCGTGCTGATGATATCAATCGCTGGGCTGCAGCCGACGAACTAATTGTTGGTAAAAGACCTAAAGGATTTTTAGCTTCCCAGCTGATTAAAAATACTTTTCCTGTTGATCAGGATGGATTTTTAGATCCCTACAAAAATATAATTCCTAATGGTTATGGTTTTAAGATAAACCGTGATTACCTGAACTCAATTCCTTTAAGTGAGATTGTGTTGAATCCGGCATTGAAGCAAAATCCGGGTTGGCAACAATAGTTTCTATACCAGTTTAATAAAACAGAGGCAAACGAATTACTCGCTTGCCTCTGTTATATTTTTCTACCATGGTATAGTGGTATAATCTTTTAATTGATACTGAAATCCTGGTGAACCTGGTTCGTCCTGCTGTTCTATTCCTACGAATCCTTTCATGGCACCGGTATCGTCAATGATCTGCTGAAATGCATAAGGATGTCTCTGACCGGAATAACAAGGCCAGGTGCTTTCAGGAGCAAGAGTAGCGCAGAAATGATTCCAGACCATGCTTCTACCGTTATTATTGCTTGATAAATGATAAACAATTCCTGTTCTTGATGTCGCTGCTTTAGCATCAATGAATGAGCAAACAAAAAAGAGGCTGATCATTGGTTAATGAGACAGCCTCTTTATAATAAAGATTACTATTTTTTATAATTTACCATGCATCACCAACCTGTTTAATAACCACATTATCAAAGAATGCAGTACCGCTGGAGCTAAGATCATGATTTTCAAGGTACAGTCGTAAATTAGGGCCTGATGCAGGCGTAGTAAACGTAAAACTTTGGGTAGACCAGCTTGCACTGTCATAATCCATCACACCGCTTACATTTGTGCTATTAGTTGTATTCCGCATAAAAATACGGGCGCCGGCAGCTCCACTTGTTTTTACATTAAAGCTTACCTCGTAAGTTGTATTAGGCTTCCATTCTTTCCAATCCTGGTATAGCATCTGCCATGTTCCATCACCTGTAGCGGATGTAATTGCAACACAAGCTTTCCCTGAAAACTTATCTGCAGTATAAAGCCTTATATTACTTGAAGTTCCGCCTCCACGTATCCACCTGGCAGGAAGCGTTAAGTCTGAGAAATACTTATACTCAAAACCCTGATTATGTACTTTAACCGGATCCCACGCCATAATTTGAGCAAGGGTAAAAGCGTGGTTAAAATTAGTAGGCGTAAAAGATCTGAATTGTTCAGCGGCTATGGTCCATGCTTTAGAATTAAACTGGGTCATTCGTGTCCAGCCGGTTAACAGTTTTGTATCACTATAAGTTGTTCCGGTTCCATCAACATTGTCTTTTACCAGCGGGGCTGTTGTTGATTGGTTCCACATGATGTTAGTTAATGTGTTTGAAAGGCCCGCAATATGTGTTCCTGTAATTGTACCACCCCGGTTGAAGGATTCTATTGCCATTTCAACATCCAGGTTTCCATGGGATGTATCTTCAATATGCGGATTGGATATATTACAATACCACCATTTATAGCCAGTACCATTGGTAGTGAGTCCATTCTTGAAATATTGAACGATGTGATTTGCTTTATCCCGATAGCTGGTGTTTCCGTTTACATCATACATAGTCCATAACATTTCAGCATAAGGTGCCATCATATTATATGGCAATGGGTTAAAGACAGCAGATGGCAGAGAATTAAAAGTGGTCGGTTCTTTAAAATAACCTGTACTTGTACTTAGCTGAACCCAGCAGTTACCCATATAACTGCTGCTATTCGTCCATTTAGGTACAATTTCTGTTTCAATAAAACTCCTGTAAGTAGTCGCTTTAGTTGCATAAGCAGACAGGGTAGTGGGGTTATCATTTACAAGCCTGATGAACTGTGCTATTGGCAGGCCAATTAATCCATCGAAAACCAGGTAAGGGTAGTTTCCTCCGTCGCCATAATTAGTTGATCCCCAATCGAGATAGCCATCGCTTCCTAAATCAGTTGCGTTCCCAATAATAGCGTCAACATGAGTTGTAAGTTTGTTCAGCCAGGCTACATTTTTAGTAAGCTCATATAAGGTTACATAACTGCGAAGCATGTAGCTCTCAGACCATCCAAGGGTTGCGCCGTTTGTGCTGTTATAATAGGCGCCCCCCACAGAATTTTCATAAGTTACAAATTTGTCATACCAAAGATTGCCGCTGGATACCGAAGCGCCGGCAGATTTGTCGGAACGGTGATTAATACTTTCCTCCGGATTGGTTTCTGCTTTCTTACAGCCAGAATAGGGAAGCACGACAATTAAAAACATTACAAGCGCTTTTAATCCCGTCATAAACGACATCCCATACTGGTAGCTTAGCACTCCTTCAGGAGCACTAAATGGTTTTTGGTTTTTTTTCATTTTGGTTTATAATTAATGGTTAATAAAAGTTTATAATTATTCTATCATATATTTCAGTAATGGTTTTGTGTACGTACCCGAGTTAAATAAATCTATTATATTTAATCTTAATCTGTAGCCTGATCTGATATATTAAAACTACCCCACAGCAGCTTCTTATTTCAAATCATTAATTCTTTCTTAATTTTCGTTCCCATTTAAGAAGATCAGCAGAAAATGCTAAATTCTCTTCTCCCTTTTTATTATACGCCTCCCGGATAGCATGGTAAACTTCCGGATTTGCTGCAGCTAATTCTAACCAGCCGTGTAATGCATTAAAATACGGTGGATATTCACCTTTTCCATCTACTGTCCGTCTTACACTTTTACGGTCTGGGGTAATTACATTAATTAACAGGGTATTGGTAAATCTTTTTACATCTTCATCATTGAAAACAATTCCCTGCCGGTTCGCCGCTGTAACCATCGCAATATCAAGTACACCATGAGAGATATCCTCAATATTATATGCTCCCTTAAAGTATTTTACATTTGCCGAAAGATTATCTGCCGGTGTCCAGCCCGTTGTAGTCATAGGTTCATACCAGTAAGTCCACACGTATAAATTAGATTCTGGGTCATGTTTGAGGCGGTTTTTTAGCAACCTTGACATTTTTTCAGACCGATCCAGGTACTCCTTTTTATTAGTGAGCCGGTAAAGTGAAAGCTGCGCACAGGTATGCATGGCTAAAAAGTTAATAGGTGCTCCTACATTATCGGCAGGGAAGGATTCCCCTTGTTCACAGGTTAAATAGTATCCTTCGCCATTATTCGGGCCATTTCGCCATAAGCGGGCAGAGGCATCTGCATAAGATTCTTCAGCAGCTTGAATAAACCGGTTGGCAGCCGGAACCAAACTTTTGAGTTTAGGATTCGCTTTTACAAATTCTGCAAAGCGAAGCATGGGTGTATAAATAATTCCAATATAACCCATATAAGCCAATGGTATAGATTGCAATGTTATCGTTTGCGAAGCTGGAATGGTATTGCCTGAAACATTTACCCGGATAAGATTTGATTTATCTGTAAATGTTCCCGCCTTTGCGGAATATGGCGACATGGGATCATTTACGATCTTTTCAATAAATCTTTCATCTGCCTGATTGAGGCTAAGGTTTGTAAATTCTTCATAGCGCTTATAATGGTTATTAAAAACCTTAAGTGTAAACCTGTCACGGTTATTAGCAACCGGAATAACCTTAACATGCGTGCTGTCATTATAAGCAGAAGGAGTTGATCTTATTTTAATTACAGGATTTCCTGCAACATCCTTTAGCTGACCTTCTGCAACAACGTATTTCAGGGCCATGCTCCATGCAGGTCTGCTTTTACCAGACCCATCAACCACTCCGCGCCTGTCATCACGGTGTGTTAGTAGTTTATCACCACGCCTGGCTACTTCTTCCAGGTATTTTATATCATCAGTGGCCTCGTACATATTCACCAGTGTTTTTAGGGTTGCAGCTTCACGCCAGGCCAGTGAACTCCCGTCTGGTTTAACTTCCCATGGATCAACTGTAAGAAGTTTGGATAGAAGTTCATCTGCACGCTGTTGTGTAATCTGGATTGTTGGAATTTGTGAATTAATGGAATCGGGATGATGAAGGGTAATAGTGTAAGGTGCTGAATAGAGATCTTTACTTATAAAAGTAAGGCAAATGAGTGTGGTTATAAGTTTTATGTTTTTCATAGATCTTAAAATAGTAACAATATAAATCTAAAAGAAAATTCGGGTACGTACACGAATTTAAATACATTTTTATAATATTTATATAAAATAATTTCAGGTTGTTACAACAGGTTTGATTTTCACCCTTTAGAGCGCATTACTAATTCATTTACAACAGGTTAAACATAATATGCTAACTCAAATTATAAAGTCAAGAAGTTCCATTAATCGCAGATACTATGTACTTATCTGCATGATGGTTGGTTTCGTCGGCACCACCATGGCCCAACCATCAACTAGTACTAAAACCTTAAAAGATGGTTTTGGATATCCGGTTCAGGTAACAAACGTAGTTGATCTAAGTAATCCAATGCCGGCAGAGAAATTCTGGGCGTTGGTTAAGCCTACACGAAAGCTTGGTAAAGGCACCAATCCCTGGCTCAATCCGGTGGTAAAAGATTATTTTTTTGGGAGATACTGGACCCATGAAGGAGCAGCTGATCCTGTAAAAGGTTCAGAGGATCTGTTGAAGCTGCCTCATCGCACCGGCTTATTAGGCAAGCAAGTACAGCCATCTCTCCCTTTGGTTATAGCCGATGATATTCCTTTTCACCCCATTATGCGCCCCCATGCAGCCGATGGTAGATACAGTAAGCGGTATTATCCCAGACGGATGCATGACTGGATAGTAGGAAGTTTTCAGCCGGCTTTCCTGCTCACAGGGAAAAAAGTTTACGAAGAACGTATTCTGGAGATCCTGGAGTTCTTGTTATATTCCCAGTATCAGCCGGGTGGTCACAATCAATTTGTGAAAGACTTTTATCCTGAAGATTATTCAAAAATTATGAAAAACGGTAATGCCAAAAGGTGGAGGGGAGGATGGGATTATCTTTTTGATTGGGAATGGCTGGATGGATATGGATATCGCTGGAGCCTGCATGAGCCAGACCATCATGTTGGCGCGAATATGGCGTTGGCGATGCTGCAAGGCTGGCAAATGACTGGCGATAATAAATATTTTAAATCAGCAGATGAGTTTTTTACTTATCAATTGCCTGAATATGGCTTCCATTCGGGTGTATGGAATGGTTATACGTATTATTGGACACAATACGACCGAAGCGGGGCTCCGAAAAGCGCAACGAGTGCAACAGATAATATACAGGCCCTTGTTGCGCGCACTGCTGCTATGCTTGGTTATTTTAAAAAAGACCCCGTTTTATTGGAGTATGCCCGTGGATTGCTCTGGTATCAGGTACGGGAATTTAAAACAGATGGCCGCTGGTACTATGATGGCGCTGAGAACCCAATGAATCAACGCAGGTATATATCACATGAAGGGGTTGTTCTTAATGATGCTATTTCGACCCTTGCTTATCTTATAAAAGCTGGAATGCCTGTGGATGAATTCCTCGAACCATTGGGAAGAGCTGTTACATGGTACAGGGAAAACCTGGATACCTTCCTTCCTGAGAAAAACTATCAGGCCTGGAAAACCTTTTCAGGTGATCATACGGTAATATACATTCAGGCTACTACTCATCCTGTCAGCAAGATATCGATCGCCGATCAACTCAAATCTCCACTTTCGGTTTTTAAAATTATTCCTACTGAAGCGGGCTGGAAAAAAGAGCCGGCAAAAATTACCGATGTTTTGGGTGCCGGCGAGATCTTCCGGTTGGATTTTTCAGGAGTTGATGTTAAACCAGTGGTTTTGTCAGCAGCTGTATTTAGTCATGGAACTGTTACAAAAGAAACACGTGTACTTTCTCCTGAATTCATTATAAATGCTGATAATTTTGCATCATTCCCGGAAGCTGTACACTTCCCGGATGTCCCGCTTAATAGTGGATTTTAGTGAAAAGCAAATTATTGGCCATTATTTAGAGTATTTATTTGAGAAATATGCTAAAAAGGTTCGAAATGACTAAGGCTTAAAAAGTTAGTTATATATATCTGATCAGTATCTCACTGGTCCATTATTGTTAGCCTCAATGAGATGATTGTTAATAACATATATAATTGTATCATGCTTTTGATTTATAGATTAAAAGTATAAATTTGACAACTTGGACTAAAAGATTGATGAAAAAGAATGATACCATACTTACAGGTGTAAAAGAAATTGCGAGAAGGGCCAATGTGTCAATTGCTACTGTCGACAGGGTTATTCACAACAGGACTGGGGTTTCACAGCAAACTAAGGATAAAATAAATGAAATTATAAGTCAGTTAAATTATCAACCTAATTTACTGGCGCAACGACTGGCTTCCCGTAAGGTACTTCGTCTGGCCACACTAATACCCAGAAGTTCTGATGAAACAAGTTTTTGGGAAGCACCTTTAAAAGGGATTGAGCAGGCAGATGCAGAGATTAACCAGTTTGCTACCGTAATCGATAAATACTTTTATGACCAGAATTTAAGGGAATCATTTATTGAGCAGACTGAAATTATTTTAAAGAGTAAACCCAACGGTGTGCTTCTGGCGCCTTCGTTTATTGAAGAATCTATTACATTCACTGATAAATGTAAGGAATTGAATATTCCTTATGTTTTAATTGACTCTGATATTCCAAACCAGGGAAGCTTAAGTTATATTGGGCCAAATCTTTATCACAGCGGTTATCTGGGAGCCCATTTAATAAGTTATCTTATTAAAGAACAAGACTCAGTATTGTTAGTGAATATTTCTAAAGAAATTGACAACCATCATCACTTATTGAAGAAAGAAGAGGGTTTCAGGGCATATTTTGAAGATCACCAGAAAGCAAATGATATTTTCAGGATTGATATTAAACAAACAGATTATCAATCCATTGAGAAGAATCTAACCCAGGCATTTGATAAGTATTCAAATATTAAAGTAGTGTTCGTGACCAATTCAAGGGTATCTGATGTTGCTCACTTTATAGAAAATCACGGTAAGAATATAATTTTAATCGGGTATGATTTTCTGAATAAAAATATTGAATATCTGGATAAAGGAACTATTGATTTTCTGATATGTCAGAAACCGTTAGAGCAAGCTTATCGGGGTGTTATGGCTTTATATCAGCATCTGGCTATTTCACTGCCTGTTGAGAATATTTACTTTATGCCAATCGATATTCTCACTAAGGAGAATTACTCTTTTTACCGTAATTAAACCTCCCACGCAAGTTATTAATTTTTAATTTTTTATCTTCGGGTACCTAACCGTTTTAAGATATTATGAAGAAGGAATTAAATCGCCGTCAATTTATCAAACATGCTGCTGTAGCAGGCATGGGTGTTGGGCTTTCGAATACCTTTTTAATGTCTTCGGTATACGCTAAAACAATTCTGGAAAATGGCCGGATTGGAATTATAGGACTGGATACCTCACACAGTATAGCATTTACTAAATCACTTAATTCTGCTACAGCAGACAAGGCATTTGGCGGATTTAAAGTTGTTGCGGCTTATCCCTATGGAAGCAGGGATATCAAAAGCAGTGCAGAAAGAATACCGGGTTATATAGAAGATGTTAAAAAGCTGGGAGTTGAGATTGTACCGTCAATACAGGATCTGTTGAGAAAAGTGGATGTTGTTCTCCTGGAAACTAATGACGGTCGTTTGCATTTGGAACAGGCAATGGAAGTTATTAAAGCTGGTAAAAGAGTTTTTATTGACAAACCTTTAGCAGCCTCCCTGTCTGATGCCTTTGCTATTTACGCTGCTGCCTCAAAATATAACGTACCTGTATTCTCTTCATCTTCTTTAAGGTATGCTTTGGGTGCCCAGGAAATAGCCAGTGGGAAAATTGGTAAAGTAACAGGGGCATCTACCTACAGTCCGTATAAATTGGAAGAATCCCACTCCGATCTGTTCTGGTATGGTATACATGGTGTAGAAAGTCTTTATACCGTAATGGGAAAAGGCTGTAAAACAGTAGTAAGAATTCATACTGACGAGACTGAAGTTGTTGCCGGCACATGGAAGGATGGACGTATAGGTACATATCGGGGAATACATAATGGAAAAGATTATGGTGGAACAGTATTTGGCGATAAGGGAATAGCTCAAATTGGTTCCTCAGGAGGGTATGACCCATTACTTTTAAAAATTATAGAGTTTTTCCGTACCGGTGTTTCTCCGGTAAGTGATGAGGAAACCCTGGAAATTTATGCTTTTATGGAAGCGGCGGATGAAAGTAAGCGATTAGGCGGGTTACCTGTAAATCTTGATGAGATCATAAAAAAGGCACAAGGTTCTGCCAATTCGGTCAAAGCTCGTCAGTGAAAAACTTTAATTGTAGTACCGAATAAAAAAATTGAGGTAAATTTCATATCGGGTACGTACCCTTTAAAGAAAAATCATATTTTTATGGCAAAAATAAATTGTAATTAACCACGCATTTTAGCTTTTTTGATTTGCAGAAATTAACGCATTTTACTCAAACTTCATGGAAGGCAGGGATTTCAAGGGTGATAATTACTCCTGATCAACCCATGTGGATGGCCGGGTATGACAGTCGGGTTCACCCGGTGGAAGGCACTTTACATGAATTATGGGCAAAAGCACTGGTGCTGGAAGATTCTAAAGGAAAACAAGCGGTACTGGTAACCATCGATGTTTTAGGTGTCCCCAAACGAATTTCTGATCTGATTCGGGATGAACTGCACGCCAGGTTTGGACTAAATAAATCGCAGATCATATTAAATAGTTCTCATACACATTCCGGACCTGTTTTAGAAAATGCCTTAACAAGCATTTATCCTTTTGATGATGTTCACAGAGAACAGATATCTGAATATTCCCGACTTTTTATAACGCATATTATATCTCTTGTCTCCAAAGCGTTTGAAAATATAATTCCTGTAAACCTTTATTCTCAAAATGGTGTGGCACGTTTTCAGGTTAACCGACGTAATAACAGTGAAGCTGTATTAGACGAGCAGATTGAGTTAAAAGGTCCCAATGATTATGCTGTCCCTGTAATAAAGGTTGAAAGTATTTCAGGTGAGACTCTTGCAATTGTGTTTGGTTATGCCTGTCACAATACCGTTCTAGATATTTATAAGTGGTCTGGTGATTATGCCGGATTTGCTCAGATAGAACTTGAAAATGAATATCCCGGCTCAATAGCGATGTTCTTCCAGGGGGCTGGTGGTGATCAGAATCCGCTCCCCCGGAGAACAGTTGCTTTAGCTAAACAATATGGAAAAACCCTTGCTGCGGCAGTTGGCAGCGTGTTGGAAGAAGAAATGAATCCAATAGAGGCTGTTTTAACAACTAATTATTCAGAAATTAAACTGCATTTAGAAAAGCCGCCTTCCGAAGAAGAATTAAATAATATTGTGGAGACCTCCACAAGTTTTGAGGGGCGCTGTGCTGAACATTTATTGAAAAGAATAAGATCTGGTGAATTTTTTGATCTAACCTATGACTACCCTCTGCAGGTGTGGCACCTGGGCAGCCAGCCAATTATATCAATGGGGGGTGAAGTTGTAATTGAGTATGCTGTAAAACTTAAACAGATTTTTGGTAAAGACCTATTTATAATGGCTTATTCCAATGATTTAATGGGTTATATACCATCTGCTGTGATTTTACATGAAGGCGGATATGAAGGTGATTCATCACAAATGGTGTACGGGTTACCGGGTAAATGGAAAGAAGGTATCGAGGAACAGATATTACAGGAAGTAGTTAAATTAGCTGAAGAAGCCGGAGTTCAGAAAAAAGTAAGTACATAAAGTGAATAAATTACAAGACTGAATTATAAGTTCAGGTAGTATTGAAGTTACAATGAAAGTAAGAAATGAAACATGCAAGAGCTTATCGCTCGCTCCGAAGGAATCCCAAAGGAAAAGACCGGAATTTAAGTTTCAAAGTGTGAAGGAATTACTTTAGAACCATTAAAAGCGAATATTCTAACGGAATTGCGTGTGATGAAGCTGACACATGCAATACTGTTAATCAATAAAAATACATGTAAAATATAAATGGAAAAGAAACGATTTGGATTTGCAATCATTGGAACAGGCGGGATAGCCGGTATTCATGCACAGGCTATTGAAGCTATTGATAATGCAAAATTAGTAGGAGTTTATAGCGTACAGGGGGCAAAGGAGTTTGCCGAAAAATATAATTGTGCGGTGTACGATACAATTGACGAACTACTTCAGGTTGACGAGGTAGATATTGTTTGCGTTTGCACACCTTCAGGAGCGCATTTAGATCCTGCAATTAAAAGCATAGAGGCGGGTAAACATTGTTTAATAGAAAAGCCACTGGAAGTAAGGCTGGAAAAAACCGATCAGATTATTGCAGCGGCAGAAAAGAATCATGTTACAGTAGCTGCGGTGTATCCTGGTCGTTTTTATGAAGTTAGTCTTGAGCTTAAAAATGCTGTTGATAAAGGAAGGTTTGGAAATATGGTTCTTGGTAACGCATTTGTTAAATGGAATAGAAGCGAAGCCTATTATAACTCTGCAGCATGGCGGGGTACCTGGGAATTAGATGGCGGTGGTGCTCTGATGAACCAGGGTATCCATCAGGTAGATATGCTGCAGTGGTTAATGGGACCTGTTGATTATGTGCAGGCCATTACAGCAAATGTTAAGCATAAGAATATTGAGGTAGAAGATACGGTGGTTGCCATCGTCAAATTTAAAAGCGGAGCATTAGGTACCATTCAATGCTCTACAGCTGTTTATCCTGGTGAATTCAAACAACTGGAAATAATGGGTACCACGGGTACTGTTATTATGGAAGATAACCACATCACGAAGTGGCAGTTTGAGCAGGAAGAAGAAAAGGATAATTATGTGCGCGAAACTTTTTCAGAAAAGAGCGCATCCAAAGGCGGAGTATCTGACCCGCTTTCAATCAGTTACTGGGGGCATCAAAAGCAGATCGAAGATATTATGAATGCTATTGAAACCGGGACAAATCCCCTGGTAGATGCTCCTGAAGCTCGTAAATCAGTTGAAATAGTATGTGCTATATATAAAAGCGCTCAATCAGGACAAATAGTTAAATTATAAAAGCAAGCAAATTAAAATATAATATCATGAACAAAGAATTATTAGCGCATCACGGAGGAGAGAAGACAATAACCAAGGAGTTTCCATGGCCAATTTTTTCTGAAGATGAGTTGAATGCAGTGAAAAATGTAATAGAGGGTAGAGAATGGGGTGTTAGTGCTTCTCCGGATAGCGCCGTTGCTAAATTTGAAAAACAGTTTGCAGAATATACCGGAGTTAAATATGCCTTTTCTATAGCAAATGGTTCTGTAGCATTACGTGTAGCTTTGATAGCAGCAGGAGTTAAACCTGGTGATGAAGTTATTGTGCCGGCGATGTCTTTTATCGCAACAGCATCTATTGTAGTTGAGGCAAACTGCGTACCTGTATTTGTGGATATTGAACCCGGAACTTATAACCTGGATCCTGAGAAAATTGAAGCTGCAATTACCAGCAAAACAAAAGCGATTATTCCTGTACATTTCGGCGGACATCCTTGTGATATGGACCGGATTATGGAGATCGCGAACAAGCATAACCTTTTCGTAATTGAGGATGCGTGTCACGGCCATGGAGGTTCTCATAAAGGACGGAAGTTAGGTTCAATCGGTGATGCTGGCTGTTTCAGCTTTCAGTCTTCAAAGAACATGAGTGGCGGGGAGGGTGGTATTATTACTACCAACAGTACAGAAATTTATGAAAAATTGTACGCGCTTAAGAATGTTGGAAGAAAACCGGGCGGAAAGTGGTATGAGCACTTCTATTTGGGATGTAACTATCGTATTACACAATTCCAGGCAGCAATTCTGACCTGTCAGTTAAACCGGTTGGATGCACAGAATAAACTGCGCGCTGAAAACGCGGTCTATTTGGCTTCATTATTAAAAGATATTGAAGGGGTTTCTCCGCTGGAAGTATCTTCATACGTAACCGAGCATGCTTACCATCTTTATATTATGAAGTATGATAAGACAAAATTTAATAATTTAACGAAAGCTGAATTCTCAGACTTATTAAACAGTGAAGGAGTTCCATGTTTTATGGGATATCCAGAGCCGCTTTATAAGCAGCCGGTGTTCCAAAATAAAGAGTTCTTATGCTATGCAATCCCCGAATCAGCAGATTATACTCAAGTTCATTTGCCTGAGACTGAAAAGGCCTGCTATGAAGAGTGTATGTGGCTAAACCAAAGTATTTTGTTAGGTACAAAAGAGGATATGGATTTGGTAGCAAAAGCGATAAAAAAAATACAGGCTAATACCTAATCCTTATATTACGTAAACTACATTTAATTATAAACCTTAATTTAAAATATGGGAACCATTGATTACGTCGTATTAGTAGCATATTTTTTTATGCTGGTGGTGATCGGATTTATCGGCTATCTGAAAGTCAAAAACTCAGCCGATTTTTACACTGCCGGTGGTAAACTTCCCTGGTGGTTATCAGGTATTTCACACCACGTGTCGGGGTATAGCGGAGCTGTTTTTGTAGCTTATGCAGGTGTTGCCTATACACACGGATTTACTTTGTACATCTGGTGGGCATTAGGTATAGCGCTTGCAATGGTGCTTACTACGTTTTTGATTGCTCCCAGATGGGCCAGGCTGCGTGCCGTAACCGGCGTTCAATCACCTACAGAATACCTTGAAGCCCGTTATAATCTTCCTACTCAGCAGATCATGGCCTGGTGCGGAGTGATTATTAAGTTATTTGACGTAGGTGCAAAGTGG
>DASWTL010000121.1:0-8755 GCA_036402155.1 Sphingobacteriaceae bacterium
TAAATCCGGATAATAGGTTCTGTGTTAGAGCGGCGCAAATGCACCCATTCGTTCGCAAAATCTATTTTGAGCCCGTCTATCGTATTCAGATCTTCGTTCTTATACTTTTCCTCAACCTTTTTCAATAAAAGATCAATGTCCATATCAGGAGTTAAGGTGATTTTATTTTTAGAAATGAAATACCTCGGATAACTTTTACGCAGAGAAGATACAGAGCCACCTCGTTTTGCCAGGTGTGAAAGGAAAAGTGCAATTCCAGCCAAAGCATCGCGTCCATAATGTAATTCAGGATAAATTACCCCGCCATTGCCTTCGCCGCCAATAATGGCATCCGTTTCTTTCATTTTATTTACCACATTCACTTCCCCCACTGCAGCTGCGCTGTATGATCCTCCCAGTCGCTCAGTTACATCGCGTAAAGCACGTGTAGATGACAGATTTGAAACGGTATTACCCGGAGTATTTTCAAGTATATATTCTGAAACTGCTACTAAAGTATATTCTTCGCCAAACATCGAACCGTCTTCACAAACAAAGCACAGGCGATCTACATCAGGATCTACAGCGATTCCAAGATCCGCTTTTTTCGCGGTTACTTCCTGCGATAAAGATACCAGGTTTTCAGGGAGCGGCTCCGGATTATGAGGAAAATTGCCATCAGGTTCACAATAAAGTTCATGTACTGTTTCAACGCCAAGGGCTTTAAGCAATGCCGGCACAAATATCCCCCCGGTAGAGTTCACGCAATCGATCACTACCTTAAACCCTGCTTTTTTAATCGCCTCTGCATCCACCAGCGGAAGTTCAAGAATTTTGTCTATATGTTTTTGAAGATAGGAATCATCTAAAGTTACTTTTCCAAGTTCATTAACATCGGCATAAACCAGGTCCGAATCTTCTGCCAGGGCTAGAACCTCTTTTCCATCAGCATCACTAATAAACTCGCCGGAACTATTTAGCAACTTCAATGCATTCCATTGCTTTGGATTATGGCTTGCAGTGAGAATTATACCACCTCCTGCTTTTTCATCGGGCACAGCAATTTCTACTGTTGGAGTTGTGGAAAGACCAAGATCAACAACATCAATTCCAATACTTTGCAATGAACCGACAACGAGGTTTCGAACCATTTCTCCCGAGATCCGGGCATCACGACCGATTACAATTTTTTTAACACCGGTTTTTTGAACCACCCACCTTCCATAGGCAGTTGTAAATTTAATAATATCTACGGGAGAAAGGCCTTCGCCGGCTTTACCTCCAATTGTTCCGCGTATTCCTGAAATGGATTTTATTAAAGTCACTTGTCTGTAATTTTAGGTCGCAAAAATAAAAATAAAAGCCCAACTTCTATACTAAATAGCACCGCGACGCTTAATTCTATATATTTGCAGGCTTATTAATAGTTCATATTATATGTCAAAAAAGTGGTATCAAAGTTGGTTTAATTCTCCCTATTACCACATCTTATATCACCAGAGAGACGATGACGAAGCAGAATTTTTCATCGATAACCTGCTTGGTTATTTAAAACCTTCAGCAGATTCAAAATTGCTTGATATTGCCAGCGGACGTGGACGGCATTCGGTATACCTAAATAAGAAAGGGTTTGATGTAACCGGAATTGACCTGGCATATTCTAATATAAAACATGCGCTCCAGTTTGAAAACGACAGGTTACGTTTTTTTGTGCATGATATGAGATATCTGTTTTATATCAACTACTTCGATATTGGTTTTAATCTGTTTACAAGTTTCGGATATTTTGAAACCGAAAATGATCATATCAATGCATTGAAAGCATTCAGGAAATCTTTAAAAAAAGGCGGAACTCTGGTGCTTGACTACTTTAACAGTGAGAAAATCCTTAGAAAACTGAACGGTAAGGAAGTTAAAAATATTGAAGGCATTGATTTTTTCATTAGCAAAAGTATCCGGGATGATAAAATCATTAAAACGATAGAATTTGAACATAAGCATAGAAAATTCAGCTTCCAGGAAGAAGTTAAAGCATTTAGTCTGAACGATTTTCAACGTATGTTTACACGCAGCGGATTTGAAATATCTCATTACTTCGGCGATTATGCCTTAAGTGAATTTGATATTGAAAAGTCTGACCGATTAATTTTTATTTGCAAAAAAATTGATGCCTAGTTCCCTTATTCCTTTTGATGAGTACTTGTTTTTTGCTATAAACCATGGTTTATCCAACGCATTTTTCGACTGGATAATGCCGGTATTACGTAACCGCTATTTTTGGATACCGCTTTATGTATTTATGGCAATCTTCTTTATCCGGAACTACCGGTTAACAGGATTAAAGGTACTGGTATTTATGGCCCTGACATTTGCCCTGGCTGATTTCAGCGCTTCAAGAATTGTTAAGCCTTCTGTTAAACGTTTGCGGCCCTGCAATGACACTGCAATAAATTCGGTTGTAATTACACGCATTTCATGCGGCCCGGGCTACAGCATGCCATCTTCTCATGCAGCGAATCACTTTGGTATTGCATGTTATCTCATATTTTTATTTTATCGCAGGTGGAAATGGATCATACCCATTGCATTGTTCTGGGCATTTATTATCGGATTCGCACAGATCTATGTAGGTGTACATTATCCGCTGGACATTCTTATGGGTGCCATACTTGGCTGTATTGTCGCCTATATTACCGCAACGCTTTTTAAAATTACGTCATCTAGGAAAGAATGGAATACTGGAAATTTATAATCTTATTCCTTAGCGCTTTTATCGGGGGAACAAGTATATTCCTGTTTAAAAAAGATGCAACTCAGCGGCTCAAATTAATTCTTTCTTTTAGCGGAGCCTATCTTTTTGCAATTACGGTTCTACATTTAATACCTGAAGTATATGAAACCGGCGGAAAGACAATAGGCCTTTATGTACTGGGAGGCTTCCTGTTGCAGATCCTTTTAGAACAATTTTCGGAGGGTATTGAGCATGGTCATATTCATAAACATAATCATGACCATGTAGTGTTCCCATTCGGGATAATGATCAGCTTGTGTCTGCATGCTTTTTTAGAGGGTATGCCACTAGCTGAAGGTGAACACAGCGAGCTGGTATTCGGGATAGCATTACACCATATACCAGCCTCATTTGCATTGGGAAGTGTATTATTACAAAGCCGTTTAAACCGGAATACAATTATTATTTTACTAGGGATCTTTGCCTTAATGACACCCCTGGGATTGTTGTTCACCCAAGGGTTAAGCGCTGGCTTCTTCGGTAATATAACAACCTATTTTAGTAGTATTATGGGTATTGTAATAGGTATATTTCTGCATATTTCTACCACCATCCTTTTTGAATCAAGTGTGGATCATCATTTTAATATGAGAAAAATGGTTGCAGTACTATTAGGGATCGGAATTGCTTTATTTGGCTTCTTTTTACACTGATCAACCTCTAAATTTATCAAGAAGGTTACTCAATAGTTCCGCCTCACTTTCCGTCAGGTTATCCTGGAGAAAATCCTTGCCCGTCATATAAGGATCAAGCGCTTCAAGCATAGTTAACCCTTTATCATTAATTCTGATATCTACTGCCCTGCGGTCTGTATGATTAATATTGCGGGTTACAAATTCCTTTTGAACTAGCCTGTCCACAATACGCGATGCATCTGACATCTTATCCAGCATACGCTCTTTAAGCAGATTTATAGTTGCCGGATTTGGATATTGTCCTCTTAATATCCGAAGAATATTAAACTGCTGAATAGTGATATCATGCTTGCTTAAGCGCTTTTTAAACTGCGTAGTAAGCCATCCGTAGGTATAAATTATATTTACAGCAGATTTATGATAACTGCTTTCGAATTTATTGCTGATTATCTCTTTCTCTAGTTCCATGCTTTAAAATTGTTTCTTAGAAGCATTGACCTGCTGTTTTTCACCATATTTCCAGGGGCAATGCCTGCATTTATTCTTACAACAATATCCGCGTTTTTTATGATATTTTTCAGTGAATACCATAAACCCATTCTCCATATAAAAATCTTCTTTTTCCTTCAGCATTCAGCTCAACGATTTCACGGGTATTTGTCCCTTAAAGTATTTCTTTAACGAATCGCCATTACCATGAACAGTCCATATTTCCATAGGTTTCACTTCGGTGATCATTTTTAAAATATCATTCCAGTCAACATGGTCTGAAATAAACAATTCCATATCATTCTGAAAGTGAAGCCTTTGCCATCCGGAAGCGAAAACCCTTATGACATTTTTAGCTCTGAAATAATGATTAAAGGTCATAGGCGGAACAATATAAACATAACCGCGGCCCGGCTCTTTCATTAATTTACGGTTATAAGGTTCATAGTTTCCCACTTTAAACCCGAACCTCTCATATAATTTATGAATAGGCAGTATGGAATGATGAACCAGTATCTTTCTTGATGGGCAATGGTCAGTTAGCAAGCTGGTTAGTCGCTGGGCCTTGCCCAAAGTATATGCACCTAACAATACATTATGCCCGTTAGCATTCAATTTGCAGACTTCGCTCACCGGATCAGGATGAATGATCGAAGGCTCAGCAAAAGTACTTTCAGTTATAAGAACGTCGGCTTTTACCACTTCAACAGGCTCGCAAGTATTATCGGACTGTATTTTATAATCACCTGTATATAAGTATCTTACATGTTTGTATTGGAGCAGAATCTGGGCAGAACCTAATATATGTCCGGCCGGGATAAAGGTTATATAAACGTTATTAAGCCAAAATGGATTATTATAATCAGACTCTACAAATACATTACCTGCATTCCTGGTTAATCGAAGGCGCATAATAGCCGCAGTGGCGGGTGTACAATAAATGGAATGATTTCCGCCTACGGCATGGTCGCCATGAGCGTGAGAGATCAGGGCTTTTGAAACTGGTTTCTGAGGGTCAATATAAAAGTCTCCGGCAGCACAGTATAACCCGTTTTCATTTACGGTAATAAAATCCGGATCAATCATTCCTGAGTCATTGCTAAAAACTTACTATGCATGCTGAGTACCTGCGGTATTACCAGTTCGTTTTCATTATTGGTAATAATAAAATCAGCCATTGTTTCTTTCTTTTCATCGCTGAACTGTTTGTTCATGCGTAATTCCACCTCACTTTGCAATACTGAATCGCGATCCATCACCCGTTGAATTCTTAATTGTGAAGGAGATTTTACCAAAATAGTATAATCACATAATTTGTAAGAGTTGCTTTCAAACAGGAGTGCCGCTTCTTTTATTACATAAGGTGAATTCTTATGATCATTTACCCATCTATCAAACGCTCTGAATACTGCCGGATGTACTAATGAGTTAAGTTTTTCCAGTTCAATCGTGCTATTAAAAACAATATCTGCAAGGTACTTCCTGTTTAACACTCCGGATACGGAATAAGCTGAATCACCAAAGTGCTGCCTGATCCCGGAAATCAGGATCTCATCAGTAATCATTACCGTTTTCGCTGCTTCATCAGCATAAAAAACCGGCACATCCAAAACCTCAAATATTTTGCACACCGTAGTTTTACCACTTCCTATTCCGCCGGTTACTCCAACTTTCAGCATTATTGTTCTATTATAAAATCAACCATCTGCGGCTCTACCCGTACTATCTTGCAAAACGCCGGACACTTTTTGATAATAACAGGTAATTGTTTATACTGCTTTTCACTCCAGTCATGCAAATCAATCACTGCAACAAAATCATCCCTTACAATATTGGCAAAATCATTTAATGAGATTAAGAAGGTTACCCTAACCTTTGATGGCAATAACTTAACATCTATATTCTTCTCATTATTTATAATCGATACCGGAAGATCAAAAGACTTCTCGGTAAACTCACTTACCGGCACTTTAACCTCAACCATCGAAGGGTAAATTGTAACGTTATTGGATGGACTTTTCATGGCAACTCTGGCATTTACTGTGTTATTCACTCCATCAACCTGTATGGTATCAGTACCCCATGCTTTGATATCTTCAATATCTTCAATCGGACCGGTTACCGTAATATAATTCGGTAAAACCTCAATAGAATCAGATATTCCAAAACCGGGTTTGAAATTTATTTTATACAGCAACTTTACCGGCACTTTTTTAACCGAACGCGATGAGAAATCAAAATACAATGTATCCGGCATCACAGAAATCACCCGGTGTGTTGAATGAAATCGCTTGTTAATATCGCTTAGTTGTTCTGAAAAAGTAACAAAATTTCTCCGTGAAAGACTTTTAAGATTTACTTTAATAGTTTCAGGAATAAGATTAATCCTGGAAAATAATAGTTTCCAGCCTGTACCTTCAATTTTCAAGGTCACTGTATCTGACTGCAGGGGATGGAAGGCTTTGTTCTGAGGCAGATTTATATAATCTACTTTGGTCTTAATAGTATATTCATACTGATTCGATAAAGCGAAAAAAAGCCATGCGAATACTGCAATAGCGAGACATGTAAAAAACACAGCTACTTTACGACGTTGATTTTTGCTTAACCTGATAAACGGCATGTCCATTCAAAGTTAAAAAAACAAATGTCCCCATATAGTAATATGTGAACATTATCTGTGGCCTGATGAGTCAATCGCTCACAGGGATAGGAAGTATTTGATCCTGTTAAAAATTAAAACACAACTCTTAATGAGCTGTGCTTTAATTTATAGCATAATTTCTTACGGATTCAGCGGTTTGGATGCCTCAAGTGAAACTGCAGATTTGTCGAACCTGATCTTAGTACCACTTTCCACTTCAAGAACTATCGTAGTATCGTTTAATTCGGCTATTCTGCCGTGAATACCGGCAGTGGTTACTACTTTATCACCTTTCTTTAATTCAGATATGTATTTTTTATGCTCTTTTGCCTTTTTCATTTGCGGCCTGATCATAAAAAAATAAAATACAACGATGATCAAAAGCATCGGAAGAAAGCTCATTATGGTTGAACCTGATGCCTGTAATAAAATGTTTGTTAACATGGATATATAGTTTAATTGTTCTTTGCTTCTTTTAAATTACCAATGATGTGCAGTTCGCTTACTGCAGGAATTGCATTGGATGTTATAGTTACTACTTTATTTTGCATACCGGTTTTGCCTGAGCTGTCAAAAACAACTTTAATAATTCCTTCAGTACCAGGATTTACCGGTTTATTGGGATATTCAGGAACTGTACAACCGCATGAAGCCTCGGCATTGCTTATAATCAACGGGCTCTTTCCAACATTTTTAAATTTAAAGCTATAAGTCACTTTTTCTCCGGAAGTAATTGTACCAAAATCATAGGTTTCCTTTTCAAACTTGATACGTGGAGCTGTTGCCGAATCAACAGGCTGAGGCTCAGGAGTTACAGGCGGCATTCCTGCTAATGAATCAAACTTAACAGAATCTGCGTTTGAAGCATTTGTACTTTTAGAGTTATTACAGGCTGCTATTGCTAATATGACAGCCGCTACTACGATGTGTTTCATTTTAAATTTATCTTTTTTGTGGTTATGCAGTTAAAGTTATTACTCCACTAATCCCCGTCCGGTTTTTCTGATTTTTCCAGCTGATTTTAAATCAGCTAAGATTTTATCTAAGATACCATTTATAAATGAATTGCTTTTGGGAGTACTGAATTCCTTAGCCAGTTCAATGTACTCATTTATAGTAACTTTAATAGGGATTGACGGGAAATGAACCAGCTCGGTTATTGCCATTTTCATTAACAGGGTATCCATCATGGCAATACGTTCCGCTTCCCAGTTTTTTGTTTTGTTGGCAATAAATTGCTGATATTCTGTGTCGAATGCCACGGTCCTGTTAAACAGGTCAATTATAAACAAACGGTCCTCTTCCCATTCAGGAGTTAATTGCGCCAATTTATTAGACAACGGATTATCACTGGTGAAATTCTTAAATGTTTTGGCAATCATCGCCTGCAAAACCTCTTTATCGACTTGCCAGTTAATAAACTTTTCTTCAAATACCTGATCAACTACCGGCGACTTCAGAATGATTTTCTTGAAAATAAATTTAATGATATCCTTCTCAGCGCTGATTGCAGTATCATGGTGCCTGATATATTCCTGGTATTCTGGTGTTGCCTTTAACGCTGTAAAGATGTTACGGGCGATTTCAGGATCAAAATGCCAGGAAATAGAATATTTTTTGACGGCAGCTATGTATTCGGGATTTTCCCTTAACATTCTGATAAACGTGTTTTGCTCCAGCTGAGTGGAAGCATTCATGTCTTCTTCGGAAGGAAGGAATTTATTAGCCCGTTGATCAGCATTGGCAACACTGTAATCCGCTACTTCAATTAATAAAGACAACATCCAGATATACATTTCATATACCTTATCCACACTCTGCAATAAAGCTTTTTCAAAAGGTTTTACTTCCTTCGTTTCCGACTGGTGGTAAGCATATAATACCTGTACTACTTTCACCCGAAGGTGTCTTCTGTTTAACATGTTATAAGAACGATTTTAATACCGAAATCTTCGGGATTTAGTAAGATGCTTTAATCTTTTTTATATCTTCAATACGCTTTTCCGCGATTTTATTTGCTGCTTCAATAGCAGGAATATTTTCTGCCTTTGATTTTTTTAAAACTTTGAGTGTGGCATCATAAATATTTTCTGCTAACTGCATGGTACGTTTTTTACTGTACCCTGCAATTTCGGAATAACAATTTATTAACCCTCCGGCGTTAATCAGGTAATCCGGTGCAAACATAATACCTTTTTCTAAAAGCATGCGTCCGTG
>DASWTL010000122.1:0-9578 GCA_036402155.1 Sphingobacteriaceae bacterium
GTTCCTGGTATTTGCGCTGGTAATATGGCCATTGTGGATACCTTTTTCAATTCTTCTGCTAGAAAAAGTGATCGTAAAAAAAAGAATCCTGTTGTTACTTCTGAGTACCGGGATATTGGTATCGGTATACTTTGGATTCCGGCTAATAACACAAAGTATTCATGCCGGCGTCGTTGAATATCATATATCTTACTACACAGGACCACGTACCAGAGCATTGGATATTGCCGGAATTTTTTATTTTATTACCACCTTTATTTCACCCCTGGTCTCAAGCGTAAAAAAAATGGGATATTTCGCAGCTTCGATAGCGTTAACTTACCTTATTACAGGTTTATTCTATCAGCATTTTATGATTTCAGTGTGGTGTTTTTTTGAAGCGGTGACCTGTTCGGCAGTATTTTTCATTATCCTGGATCTCCATAAATCCCTTACCTCACCAGACCTGGTGGAAGCCTGATATTCAGCCCTTAAAATAATCCTGCCAGTTAACCCGTATTCCATAATTCTAGTTTTACATCTGACCCATATCATAGCTGGTGCTGATTACTATCAATACAAATAAGGAATTATCCTAGTAAGTTAGATGACAGAAACAAGTTCATTGAATATGAAACTATCCCCTATTCTGCTCATCCTGTTCATGTTTCCACTCACAGCATCAGCACTGGTAATTGTAAACGGTAAAAATGTTAATATAAGCCAACCCGTAAATGGCGATCTGTACGTTGCAGGAGGAACAATAACCATTAATGCCCCGGTCCATGGAGACCTGATCATAGCCGGGGGAACCATAACCATCAATAACAATATCAGTAATGACATAATCATCGCCGGAGGACGGGTAGTACTAAACGGATTTGTCGGAGATGATATTCGCAGTGTATCCGGCAGGATAACAATTAACGGAAGAATCAACGGCGATTTCGTCGTATCAGGCGGAAACATTCTGATAGATAACAGATCAATAATTAATGGGAACCTTATTGCCGCAGGTGGTATGGTGACAATGAATGGAAATATCAAAGGTGGCATAAAATGCATGGCGGGCGAATTAATATTAAATGGAATGGTCGGAAAGAGGGCTGAATGCAAAGGCGGAAATATTACGATCAACGGAATTATAAATGGTAAATCCGTTCTGGCTGCAGAGAATATCACTATCGGAGAAAAAGCGGCTTTTTATCAGGATGTCCGATACTGGAACCGAAGTGAAAAGCTGGAAATGAAAACCGCCCAAAAAAAAGGTAATATCATGTTTGATCCTACCCTTCAGTTAAATAATGAAAAGTGGCTTTACCTGGGTTTCGCCTCTGTTCTGGGATTAATCTGGTACCTGGCTGTTGTTTATATGTTTATCCTGATCATCCAGTATTTCTTCGGCAGGGTTATGAGTAAGGCAAGTGAAGTTGCTTATTCCCATACAATTCGCTCAATTGGATATGGCTTTTTATATTTTGTTGCTATACCTATAGTAGTTTTCCTGCTGGTTATTACAGTTATCGGTATTCCGATAGCTATCCTTTTATTACTTGCTTATATTACGCTTGCTTTGCTTGCAACAGTAATTACCTCGGTAGTAATTGCCAACAGAATAAAGAAAACAGGTTCGTATAAATGGAATACCTGGTGGATTGCCAATGCAGCTATAGGAATATTCATTATTCTTAAGCTTATCTATCTGATCCCGGTTCTGGGGTGGATCCTAATGCCGGTAGTTTCCTGTCTGGTATTTGGCAGTATTCTACTAAATATCCGCCAACAACAAAAAAAAGAAGAATTTCAAACTACATGATCATCTTGATAACCTCTCAATATAAAATGAAAAAAAACCTGAAAAAGAATATCGGAAGTATCGACAGACTAACCCGTTTAGTGGCTTCTATTGCACTGGCAATTCCTTTTGTTACCGGATTGGTATCAAGAGAAGTTGGAATTATCCTTCTGGCAATCTCATTAATACTATTCCTGACAAGTATTACCGGATTTTGTCCACTATACAGCATATTTGGTTTAAATACCAGCTCGAAAATTAACCGAACAGAGCAATAGGCTGCCTAAAAAACCTATTTAGCAAGTGAATAATCATTACCTGACCGAAGGTGCCAAAGTCTGTGTCGCCAGCAAAATATAGAACCTGTCACCTTAGTTATTCCACCTTAATTATATAAATCAGGAAGGATCCTGACGCTTACTCAGATATGCATTACTTTTGCCAGATTTAATAAAATTATGGTAACAATTTAAGATGGTATAGTGGAACAATGGAGAACAATAATATTTTTGCAACAATTTATTAACAGTGAGGTAATTTCAAACAGATATAATGGCTCAATCAATCAGAATAATCATTCTATTTCAGGTTATCTGGATTCTTTCGTTCTTTCAGACTGTCGGACAAACACGAATTCCGGAAAAAGCAGGAAAGGGTGTTTCCTTCGTTGCTGCTGATTCATCCTTTTCATTAAAGTTGAATGGACGTATTCAAAACTTATATGTTGGAGAAAAGGATCTGGATAACAATCGCTATACCGATGGAATTTCTGTACGAAGAGCAAGGCTAAAATTTGAAGGATTTGCACTTAACCCGAACTGGGAGTATAAAATTGAGCTTGCTTTAAGCAACCAGGATATTGCAGGGGGAACTGATGCTCACTCGAATACAGCAAATATAGTCCTGGACGCGATGGCAAAATGGAACTTTGCCCCGGGTTATGCTTTGATATTCGGACAATCGAAATTACCCGGTAACCGGGAGAGGGTAATCTCTTCACAAAAGATGCAATTTGCAGATCGAAGTTTACTTAATGCCCGTTATAATCTGGATCGTGATGCAGGTATCCAACTCCATCATCAATCTGAGTTAGGAAAAGCTGTTTTCAGGCAAATTGCTTCCATTTCGATGGGTGAAGGAAGAAATATCACAGCCGGAAATCATAAAGGATATGATTATACAGGGCGCCTGGAAATCCTTCCGTTTGGGGAATTTGAGAGTGAAGGCGACTATGTTGGTGGTGACATTAGCCGGGAAACATCTCCTAAATTTAGCCTTGGAATTACTTACGATTATAATGATAATGCCACTCGGGAACGGGGCCAGCTGGGAGATTTTTTTGATCAGAGCCGTGACCTTACTACGATATTCGCTGATGCTATGTTTAAGTATAATGGTTTTTCAGTTATGGCCGAGTATGCGGACAGAAATACCGAAGGTTCCCCTGTTGTAAAAACTACCAATAATGGAACTGTTGAAGAGTCATTTTTTACAGGAACCGGGTTTAATATCCAGGCAGGTTACCTGTTTAAAAATAATTTCGAATTTGCAGGCCGGTACACTGCTATTAATCCGGAAACAGTTACTCAACGGGAGAATAACAAGCAATACACCATCGGATTATCTAAATACATTGTTGGGCATACAGTAAAAGTTCAATCTGACATCAGCCTGCTTCAGGAAAATAAAAACCTGAGCGAATTAATGTACCGATTTCAAATTGAAATAGGATTTTAACATAATAACACCTGCTGCCACGGCGAACCATCTGCTTTATTGACCGTATTTTCGCGGCTTAAACAACTCTTCTATTTTCCTTTCCTAACAACCATTAATCCCACGATTATGGTTTTATATTGGTGGTAATACCGTCTTCAGAAAAACAAATTCAACTCTGATTGCAGGTAAATTTTTGCATTGCTATTTGGATTTAATCTAAATAAGAATTAAAATTGTAAAAAAATACATTAATGAAACAACTATTACTACTATTAACCGCATTAATTACACATCAACTATCTATAGCACAAACAAATAATACGATAAGTGGACTGGTCACTGACTCGGCCGGAACGGCAATTAAACATGCAACTATCAGATTATCCAAACCTAATAAGGTTGTTACTGCCGATGAAAGAGGGAAATTTTCTTTCGAAAATTTAGCTTCCGGAAATTATACATTAACTATTACAGCTGTTGGATTTGAGCAGGCGGAAAAAGTTATCGAATTGGCTGAAGGAGAAACAAAAGAAGTAAATCTCCTATTAACCCCTGGTTCGGAATCGTTCTTAAATGAAGTAATTGTAACTTCCAGGAAAAAGGAGCAGCTTAAAGAGGACCTGACTTCGTCAGTCACCATCGTAAACTCCAAAAGTATTCGCGAACTTCAAACTGTTAATAATAATATTAGCGATATTCTTTCAATTTCTGTCCCTGGTCTTGGTCTTTCTTCAGGTACAAGCAGTAATTGGGGCCAGAGCTTACGCGGCCGGCAAGTATTGGTCATGGTCGACGGGGTTCCACAATCTACACCATTAAGAAATGGATCGGTAGATATGCGCACTATTGATGCTAATGTAATTGAAAGAATTGAAGTTATAAGGGGCGCTACATCTATTTACGGAAATGGTGCTTCCGGAGGAATAATCAATTATATCACAAAAAACAATTCCAACTACAAAGACAAAATTTCTTCTCAAACCGATATTGCATCAACCGGATCCGTATTAAACTCAAGCAACACAATTGGAGGGAGAATATATCAGTCGTTTTATGGTAGAGTTGGCAAAATAGATTATACTACTGGTGGAAGTTATGAACAAACCGGTTTGGTAAAGGATGCAGACGGGGATATTTTAGGCCCCACCTATGGCTTGAGTAATAACCGGATCTACAATGCATTTTCCAAATTCGGGTACCAAATTAATAGCAACCAAAGGCTGCAGTTGAGTTATAACTTTTTTAAGAGCCTTGAAAAAAATAATCTGCTGGAAGTGATGGGAAGCAGGAAGGATGGGAGAAAAACAGTTGCCATTGAGGGAACAACTCCAGGAAGTGACCCTGGAACCCGCTGGAACCACAATGCACAACTTAAATACATCAATAACAAGTTAATTGGCAATACCGGGTTAACTGTAAGTACCTATTTACAGGATTTTAGCACTGTATTTTTCTATAGCGGGCATTTTGAAGGAGGTGGTCAATCTACCATCCGTTCTTCCAAGAAAGGACTGCGTTTAGATTTTCATACACCATTTAATCTGGGTGAATCAATATCAGCAGATTTAACTTATGGGGCAGACCTTCTTAACGATAAAACCTCGCAGCCACTGCTTGACGGAAGAAGTTGGGTACCAACTATGGATATGGTAAACACCGGACCATTTGTCCAACTGCAGGCTACCATTTTAAATGACTTTGTTTTTAATGGCGGTTTACGGTATGAAGGCATTAATATTGGAGTAGTAGATTACACCACTTTGAAGCCCTATAATGCCAGTACAAAAACTTTCGGTACAAGTATCGATGTAAAGGGCGGTGACTTAAATTATAGTAATCTGGTGTTTAACAGCGGCCTCCGATTTAAAAAATATAACTCCTTCAAACCATATGTAAACTTTTCGCAAGGATTTTCCGTTGCGGATGTTGGGTTGGTGTTAAGAGCTGCAAAAGTTGATGATATTTCCAAGATCCAAACAGAAGCCGTTATCGTTGATAACTTTGAGGTTGGATTTGAGAGCGAATTCAAAGCATTCAGAATAGAAGGTTCTGCCTATGTAAGTAAATCAAAACTGGGCTCGAGCTTTGTAGAAGAGAATGGCTTTTATGTTATTACCCGTCAGCCTGAACGTGTTTACGGGTATGAGCTTGCTGCAGATGCATATGCCACCAAAAACCTGATGTTAGGAGCAACCTACACTTTTGTGGAAGGAAAAAGAGATGGGAATGGGAATGATCAGTATGATGATGCTGAAGACACCTACCTGGGGGGTGAGAGAATAACTCCCCCCAAATATACGGCCTATATCAAATATACCAATCCATCAAAAAAACTGAACATCAGAACTGATCTGATCGCTTCCGGTGAACGGAACAGGTTTAATTTGAACCCAGCCACCGGTGTATATAAAACGTATGAAGGAAAAGTAGATGCTTATGAAATCATCAACCTTTCTTCTTCTTATAAAATATCACAAATGACCACCGTAAGATTAGGTATAGAAAACCTTCTGAATAAAGATTACTTCCCTGCACGGTCATTATGGCCAAGTATAGACCAGTACTATATCAAGGGAAGAGGAACTACATTTACCCTGGGGTTATCTGTATATATTAAATAATTCAAAAAACCCAAATAAGCGCATCAGGAACAACCCCGATGCGCTTATTTTTTATACTTCTCTGTTTAACAGCAATCTGGTCCGCAGCAGCTCTTTTCTTCTGCTGGTTTTTCAGCGTACACGGTGATACTGTAAATGCCTAAGCCACCCTCTCTGAGCTGCTTTATTTGTTCAGCACTTAAATACCTGATCAGAATATCATCAGGAAGTAAGATCGTTTTTTGTTTTTGAAGCGTGATATTCTTAAAACCGGTATTAGCAATGATCTCTAAATAATCATCTTTCTGAATAGCGCCTGCAACACAACCCGCATACATTTCTGCTGCTTCCTGTAGCTCCAAAGGTAAATCGCCATTCAAGACAACATCCGAAATACTGAAATGACCGCCAGGCTTTAACACCCGGTAAATCTCCTTAAATACATTCTCCTTAGATGGCACCAGGTTCAACACGCAGTTACTTACCACCACATCTGCGGTATTTGCCGAAACCGGCATCTTCTCAATATCGCCTTGTCTGAATTCCACATTATTGAATCCAAGCTTTTCTGCATTTTCCCGGGCTTTACCAATCATGGCCTCTGTAAAATCAATGCCAATAACTTTACCGCTCTCCCCTGTTTCAGACCTTGCAATAAAACAATCATTCCCGGCTCCTGAACCCAGGTCGATAACCACATCACCTTGCTTTATTTTTGCGAATTGTGTGGGTAAACCGCATCCTAAACCAAGATCGGCATCCGGATTATATCCTTCCAGTTTACTGTAATCATCACTCATGATTGAATAAACCTCGGTAGAGCAACAACTTGCTCCACAACATGATGACTGGTTTGTCTCTTTATCCTGCAAAGCAATCTCACTGTATTTTTGCCTTACCAGTTCTTTAACTTCTTCATCTGTTTTCATAATTTTTAATTTTTATTGTTTTATTGCAATATTGCGATTGATGTACTCAAAAAATTTTTAACAGCAGGATCCTGGCTCTTTATATCCCGCAAAGAACAACTCCAATGTATCTTCCAATGACTTCCAAACGGATGGATTGATGCAATAACAAACACTAACCCCTTCTATCGTTCCCTGAATAATCCCGGCATTTTTTAATTCTTTCAGATGCTGTGATATGGTAGCCTGAGCCAACCCCAGGTCTTCTACCAAATCGCCGCAGATGCAGGTATTCACGGCCATGATCCGTTGCAGAATAGCTATCCGGGCAGGATGGGCCAACGCTTTAAGCAATGTAGCAAGCTTATTTTGGTCTTCTGTAAATATCTGTGTTTTTGTGACTCCCATTACATCGCAATATTACGATAAATATTTGAATTAAAAAAATATTTCGGCAAAAATTGACTAAAACAGCACTCTACCACATTAAACAGGCAAAATTCTGGTTTTATACAAAGAGTTATAAGACAGTGGCTACTTACCCATACGGATCATTTGCTGCCCCGCCAGCAGAAAAGCGCCTGTAGCATATACCTGGTGTTGATGTGCATAAAACGGGAACGGTGACCCCGCAACCGGCTGAACATACCCTAATCGGCCATCTTCGTTCACATTGTTCACCAATGCCTGCCAGGCCTTTCTTACCGCAGGCTCAAACGTAGCTTTTGGCAACAATCCATTATTAATTCCCCATGCTAAGGCAAACGTAATGAGCGCGCTGCCGCTGCTTTCCCCTGTTGGCAATGATTTAGGATCTGAGATACTTGCAGTCCACAATCCATGCGCCTGCTGCTGTGAAAGCAATTTATAAGACATCTGTTTGAACTGTTCAATATAACGCTCCCGGTTTGGATAACCTTTCGGTAGATACGGGATTACCCGGGCAAGTCCGCCGATAACCCATCCGTTTCCTCTGCCCCAGAAAATCTTCTTGCCATTGGCTGATCTCTGACTGAAATAGCGGTCATCACGAAAGTATAATGAATCTTCTTTGGAATACAGGTAATCTGATGTTCTCCACCAGCTTTCATCCATATAATTCAAATATTTTATTTCTCCCGTCAGGGCATAAACTTTTGCAAATGCCGCAGGTGCCATATACAGCGCATCACACCATGTCCACCAATTTCCAAATTTTGGATTTCCATGATGTTTAACCATTGGGGTATCCGTTCTGGCAATGTGCAGGTCCAGAACTTCCTGCAAATGCCGGATCATCTCAGGGTCGTGTTTAATTGAAAAAGCATCTGCATACGATTGTCCCAATGTAAGCTGGTCTGCGTTAAAAACATTGCCGGTTATTTTCCAATTGTGCTGCTGCCCCACATTGATCAGATCATTCAAATATTTCTCATCATGAGTGGTTTGATAAAGTGCAGTTAAACCGGTATAAAAAACACCCCAGCTCCAGGTCGAACGGTTTTTATTAACAGGATTTGCCAGTTGCCAGTCTGCCGTTTTTTGCATTACCCGGGCAATTGAAACCGAATCCATTCTAACCGATGCTTGCGGGGATAAAATTCCTAATTTTATAGCACCCTGGTAGTCTGTGTGACCGTTATACCTGGTATAAGTAACCCATAGCGGCCTCGACTTACCCTTTCCGGAAGGAATTATGACTGGATACTTATTGTTTTTAACTGATCTCCGGGTTACGGCTTCCGTTTTCCATTGTTTACCGTCATTGCCAGTCGTCCATTTCTCTATTTCAAAAATGCTGTCCCGTTTAACTGAAAGATACAGCTCGGACGGATTTTGCGGGTTGATACTCAGTCCGCCAATAGAAATAGTTTTCAAACTACTGTTTATCAAATCATTACCTATCCATTTTTTACCATTCCATTTGGTAAACCGGCAACTTTCATCTCTGTCGTTGCCTTTAAGTTTATACAATAAAACGGGATTATTCCTTTTATCATAAGCTACATCAACTATTTCCGGCCACTGGTTATCCGTTCCAGTATGCGCCATGCTGATCATACCCTGATTATCAGGAAGTGCATTATTACCCAAACGTTGTTTGTTTACGGTATAGAAATATCCGCCCTGATAACTCAGGTATTTGACTCCGGCGCCAGATGAAAATGCCAGGTGAATGAGATTGATCCCATTGCTTTTTACATTAATAGAAGCATTTGATGATATATCAGAAGAAATCGCGATCTTCCTTTCCGCAGCCCAGTTCCTGCCATCACTGTCTGAGGATGAATAAGTTGGAATACCACCCTCATTCAGCCAAAACAGGTATAATTTATTTTCCTCCGACAAATAAACCGGATGCAGATCAGGATGATCTTGCCAGGTTTTTGCGGCTGCAATAGTTACAGGCGCTTCCCAGGATGTAATATCCTCTGGTTGTTTTGCTGAATAAAGCTGAATATCACCTGAAGGTGTCGAAAAAAACACCCTTAATTTTCCACTCTGATCTATGACAATTGCAGGATTAAACCGGTCATCCTTTTGCAACCTGTCAATCAACAGGTATGTTTTCGTTTTAATGTTATCATGATCATAATA
>DASWTL010000123.1:0-6135 GCA_036402155.1 Sphingobacteriaceae bacterium
CCTGCTGGTAATCGAATGCAAGATCTTCATGAAGCCTGGGTATTATACTTTGTATTTTATCAAGCTGCCGTGTAAAAAGAGCCTGCAGCGGTTTATGTGATGACCTGGTATCAGCATACTTTAAAAAATTAACACAAAACCAAAGCAGAAGCTCTATTTCTACCTCTTTGGATGCTGTATATCTGGCATGACGATTTAATAGTCTCAATGTTTTCCTTAAGCTTTTGGTGCTGTAATAATAGTGCTTTTGTAATGTTTTAAAATCTTCTTCAAGAAATTTTTTTACCTGCTCTGCATATTGAAGTGGATCATGTGAATCAAATAACAGGTAATTTAATAATTCCTTATTTTCTTTCTTGTATTTAGCAAGGCGAAGACACACATCGGTAAGTTCCTGTACGCTTCTGCCGGATAGTTCTTTCTTAATATTAACTAATTTCTCAGGCTTCATCTATTGCTTTGGTTTGCAGCGTAAATCTAAATAATTACTTTTGCGGGATAGCTAAGGATGTCATGAGTCACAAAAACTTCAGGTTTGTTCCCTTTATTACGATATCGATAGCTGCGATTCTTACTTTTTTCAAATATTACAACATTTTACCGGTTAACGAAACGGCACTATTGTTTTCCAGATGGCTTGCAATTGCCGGGTTAATCGTATATGGATTTAAGAAACAATCCCTAACTGCCTGGATATTAATTTCAATGGTTATTGGCGCCGAAATAGGCCATGACTATCCTGAAATAGGAATGAAGTTGCAGGTTTTAAGTAAGATATTCCTAAAAATGATCAAAACAATTGTTGCACCCCTGCTTTTTGCAACACTTGTTTATGGAATAGCTGGCCATTCAGATCTGAAGCAGATTGGCAGGATGGGCTGGAAATCAATTTTATATTTTGAAGTGGTTACCACCATTGCTTTATTTATAGGATTGGCGGCAATAAATATTTCCAAAGCAGGAGTAGGTATCCACTTGCCTCCTGGTGTACAGGAAGAATTACCGGAAGTACCTCCGCAAACGCTTAATGATATCTTATTACATATTTTTCCCGAAAATATAGCAAAGTCTATTGCTGAAGGTCAGATTTTACAGATTGTAATTTTCAGTATTGTATTTGGAATAGCCCTTGCAATGGTACGTGAAGATAAACGCATTCCCATGCTTAAGTTTACTGAAAGTCTGTCGGAAGTGATGTTTAAATTTACCAATATCGTGATGTATTTCGCGCCAATTGGTGTTGGAGCAGCAATCGCATACACAGTTGGACATATGGGTTTAGGGATACTTGTAAACCTTTTTCAGCTATTGATCACACTGTATGTTGCATTATTAATATTTCTTCTGGGAGTATTGTTGCCAATCGCCCTGATTGTGGGTGTTCCTATCAAAAAATTTCTTCAGGCAATAGCCGGACCGGTATCCATAGCATTTGCAACAACAAGCTCTGAGGCTGCTTTGCCGCGCGCTATGGAAAATATGGAAAAGTTGGGGGTGCCTCGTAAAATTGTTGCGTTTGTAATGCCTACCGGATATAGCTTTAACCTGGATGGAACCACCCTGTATCTGTCGTTGGCTGCAATATTTGTTGCTCAGGCCGCTGGAATGCCACTCACCTTTGGTCAGCAACTTCTGATTGTATTTACGCTGATGCTTACCAGCAAAGGAGTTGCAGGTGTGCCCCGGGCTTCTTTGGTAATTTTGTTGGGTACAGCCTCATCATTCGGAATGCCCGTATGGCCTATTTTTATTATACTGGGAATTGATGAATTAATGGATATGGCCAGAACATCAGTGAATGTTATAGGTAATTGCCTGGCAACTGTTGTAATAGCTAAATGGGAAAAAGAATTTAAGCCTTTAAGTGATGAAGAGGCGAGTGCGATAACAGAAATATAATTTATAAGATGAGTGAACAAGGTAAAAAGTGGTTCCTGGCTATTTGTATAGCTGTCCCATTCCTGGTATATTGTGTATATTATTATGGGATCATGATTAAAAATGCACCCTATAAATTCTCAGAGTTCGAATCATTAACATTAAAATATGGCCTGGGTACCGATCTGGTGAATCAATATAATTCTAAAACAGGAGAATACCAGTACCTGAATGAACGGGATTCTCTGATAAAAACAAAAGTAAAACTTACAAAAGACGACTTGTTTTATCTTCACAGGAAAGCGGCAGATCTTGGATTTTGGAATTTTCCTGAAAAAATTGAAGGCAGACCTGATCCTAAACATCCTGTCAATACCCCTCATTATTATCTTGAATATAAGTACGAGCGAAAGGATAAGCATATGCTTTTCGACCTGAATTATAGTGATGATCCCAAACTTCACACAGCAGCAAAAACACTGATTGATGAGGTGAGTAAGACGATCATCGACGCCAAGCAGCGGGGTAAATAACTATTGCTTCAGCTTGTGCTGAAATATGAGGTAACGGAGTGTTTCTGGTTTCTGCGGTTTTTTATTTGATTTTTAGATTACTCCGTCATTTCAGGAAGATTTTTTTGTGTTGTATAAATTGCATTCCTCGCTTTATAGACGAAATTATCCTTGCTTTTTAATGTGAAAAGTGGCATAACACATGTTCTATACCACTTATTTAAGTTAATCAGTGTAATATTATTATTGCATGTTTAAACATGCAATATCCCCTTTTTCCGGTATTGTAATGTCAATTATTATGTTATAGTTTTGATAACTAACATTGACGTCAGAGTATTTAATCTCTTGATTTTTAGTTATTAATATACCAATTAACCCAATCTAAATCATTTAAACCCAGTTCTATGGAAAAACTATTAGGTCCAATGTAACAATTTATCATTACATGCGGGTTTTTGCAGTGTGTTTGCAAGATTCTGCACTTTTAAACACTAAACAACCAATTATGAAAACAAAAACTAAAATGATTACTTACAGCATACTATGTATGTTGTTGATCGCCTCTTGTAAAAAACAAGAAACCCCTGAAATCACTGACCCGCAGTCAGATGATTTTAAGAAAAGCGATGCATCCACCAGTGCAACACCTACCGGTCCGCCAACAGTTACTGTTTATCCTGTTAGAGCGCCACATAATCATGGATGGAATTCCGGCCTTACATCTACCGGCCCTTACACGTGCAACAGGGAATACTCGAATGAAGATTTTATTGGATCAGGTCCTGATGCGCATTATGGGAATGATATTTTCGGCGCTTTAGGCGCACCAATTGTTTCACCGGTTGCCGGAACACTTGTTACAGTAGTTAATACTACTACAGGTGGGCTTGGGCGGCATGTCTATATCCGGCAATCGAATGGATGGCACCATGTACTCGGACATTTGAATTCACTTACCGCAGGACTGGCCGTAGGGCAGACTGTAACCGCCGGGCAGTCCATTGGCACCATGGGAGCTACAGGAACAAATTCTGGGGGTTCGGTTCACCTCCATTACTCAATTAATCATGGCCCGGGTTACTGGTCGACAGGAATTGACCCTTTTCCGTATACCTATCCGGTTGAGTTGAATGTATGCGGTCCGGTATCTCCGCCATCCTATATATTTGAAACCTTTGCATCTGGTGTTGGCCGTTTTTACAGAGCGCCAACATACAGTGGAAGCACAGTGGGAATATCTACCACTTCATCGGCTACACATTATGTAAACGGATCATCTACTCATCTAAAAGTGACCATGAATGACAATACCAGTGTTACCACCCCCTGGTTTGTCCGGTTGCTATCCGGAAGCGGAGTTGTGGCAGAAAACGTTCAGTCAGCCAAAACAGGTACACTATATTTTTATTTGAAAACTACATCTGCACAAACCGGTGCAACCGTGCGCATTTGGGTTGATGACAGCGATGGAACAGAGCAGTCTCCTCCGATTACTGTCATAAATGATGGTGCATGGCATAAATATTCCTGGAGTTTGTCAAATTTTAATGGAGTAGGAGCAGTTGGCGGCAATGGGGCTATTGATGCAGCCAGTGTTACACTTGACGCTATTATACTGAGTCAGCCAAATACTTCGGCTACATGGACTGCTTATATAGACGATGTAGGTAATTAATAACCGAGTTTAGATTAACCAATTATAAACCATTTTATATTTTAATCATGAAACTAACACTTTATAGCCTGTTAAGCCTGGTGGTTTTTATTTCAGCATGTAAAAAATATGATGAAGAGAAATTATCGGATACTAATATGTTAAACAATAAGAATACAGCAAGCGTATCTTATGTTGCCGATAACCGGATGAAAATTGTAGCTTATTTTCCTTCATACCGCGATCCTGCAGGTGTATCCGCAAGTAAATATCAGTTAGTAACCCATCTTTATTATAGCTTTTTAAATCCTGATTCCAATGGGAACTTATTGCCGGTGCCAAACATTACCCGATTTAACAGCGTAATTGCAACAGCACGCGCAAATGGAGTAAAAGTAGGAATCGCCGTTGCCGGGGCAACAAATCTGAAAATCATTGCTGCAAGTGCTTCCAAACGAACCACCTTAGTTAACAATCTGGTAAACTTTGTGGTTCAGAATAATCTGGATGGCCTGGATATGGATTGGGAGTTTCCACGCACAAGTGATGGAACTCATTTAACATATGCACTTTTGATGCAGGAACTGTCCACTGCCTTGCATGCTCAGAATAAATACCTGAGTGCTGCGATAACTGCCGGTGTTTATTCAGGTGCAGTTCGGGATGGAATTCTGACTGAAGTATTTAATTATGCTGATTTCTTTAACATTATGGTATACGACGGGCTTAATTGGGATTCGGCCCAACCTAACCAGCACGCTTCGTATAATATGGCAGTAGCCAGTCTGGATTACTGGGTTACCACCAGAGGAATGCCTAAAGAAAAAGCAATTCTGGGTTTTCCTGCATATGGCTTAAGCAATGGCAGTTCAACCTCTGTGAGTTATCGCGATCTGGTTGCAGCAGGAGCAAGCCCCAGTGCAGATTCCTTTAATTATAATGGGATAACTTACGGATATAATGGCACTGCAACTGTAACGTCAAAAGCTAACCTGGCAAAGCTAAGAGGTAACGGCGTAATGCTTTGGGAGATGTATGGAGATACAAACGGTGCTGTTTCATTACTGCAATCCGCAAAAACTGCATTAGGTATAGGCAATAACCCTGTTGGAATATTCGAGACATTTGCTTCTGGAGTTGGCCGTTTTTTCAGGGCGCCAACATATAGTGGAAGCACGGTTGGCGTAGCTACTACCTCTTCAGCAACCCATTATGTAAGCGGGTCATCCACGCATTTAAAAGTTACGTTGAATGATAACACCAGTATTAGCACAGCCTGGAGGGTACGTTTACTTTCTGGTGATGGCATAGCAGCCAATAATGTGGCAACTTCAAAAAGCGGTGTTCTGTATTTCTGGTTAAAAACCAGTACTGCACAGAGCGGGGCAACGGCCAGAATATGGGTTGATGATATTGATGGAACCGAGCAATCACCGACTATTAATATTATAAATGATGGAGCCTGGCATAAATATTCCTGGAATCTGGCAAACTTTGGAGGAACTGCTGTTACTGGGAACGGTGTATTGGATGGTGCAAATATCACTTTGGATGCCATTGTTCTGAGCCAGCCTAATACTTCAACATCGTGGATATCTTATATTGATGATGTGGGAAATTAAGGTTTAAATCGATAATATTAGTGAAAAGGAAGTATAATCCGGGAAAACATTCAATCCGTATTATGCTTCCTTGTTACTTTAAAATATATCTCCTATATTTGCACCTCATTAAAAAATAACTAACAATGTACGCAATAGTAAATATAGCCGGGCAGCAATTCAAGGTTGCAAAAGACCAGCACCTCTTTGTACACCGTTTACAGGGAGATGAGGGCGCTAGTATTGAATTTGACAATGTATTGTTAGCTGCAGACGGAAGTAACTTTAAAATAGGTGCTGATGCACTTAAAGGGGCTAAGGTTTCGGCTAAGATCGTGTCTCATTTAAAAGGTGACAAAGTGATCGTTTTCAAAAAGAAACGCAGAAAAGGTTACAAAAAGAAAAATGGTCACCGTCAGCAATTCACCAAAATTCAGATCACAGAGATCGCATTATAATTAAAGTTAAACTTCAGGATTGGTTATCA
>DASWTL010000124.1:0-5362 GCA_036402155.1 Sphingobacteriaceae bacterium
TATGGGCGTGAAACGGCCGATCTGCAGGGACTAAACGACCAGATGGCATATCTGAGCGCCAAAAAAAGCCATCTGGACGTAATCCGGTATGATTATGCCGACAAGGACCAAATGTTTGATGTTGTTACCTATCAGAAAGGTGGACGAATACTGCATATGCTTCGTAAAACAGTTGGAGACGACGCATTCTTTAAATCTCTAAATCTGTATCTAAAAAGTAATCTATATAAAACTGCCGAGATTCACGACCTTCGCCTGGCATTTGAAGAGGTTACCGGGCAAGATCTGAACTGGTTCTTTGATCAATGGTTTTTAAATTCAGGACATCCCGTATTATCCATCCAGACCGGTTATGATGCCGTTGGAAAGAAAGCGACCGTTACTATCAAACAATTGCAGGATCTATCTAAAAACCCGCTTTACCAGATCCCTATGGCAGTTGATATTTACACGGGCGATAAAGTTGAACGCCAGAACATTGTTTTGACCATGCAGGGACAGTCTTTCAGCTTTCCTGCTGCCACCGCACCCGATTTAATTAATGTAGATGCAGAGAAATATATCCTGGGTGAAAAAGCTGAAGTAAAAACACTTCAGCAACTGGTTTTCCAGTACGCAAACGCACCTCTTTTTATGGACAGGCTGGAAGCACTGACAGGCTTATATCCGATGCGAAAAGAAAAAGCGGCAAGAGAAACCTTTGTAAAAGCACTGAAGGATAAAAGCTGGAAAATCAGGCAAATGGCCTTAGAATTTGTTCCGAACCTGCAGGAGGAAGAAAAAGCGGCTGTTTATTCCCTCATTAAAAATATGGCGGTTAATGATGAACGCTCATATGTTCGCGCAACAGCGGTAAAAACGCTGGCAAAATCTTACAGCACAGCAAATAATAACGACGTATTTGAAAAGACGATGAAGGATCAGGCTCCAAGCGTTATACAGGCTACGCTTGAAGCCCGAAATTAGTCTCTTCCCGGACGGATTGCTCCAAACAGCATTTTAATCAGTGCTAATACCAATGCAAAAATTACTGCCGAGAAAAAGCCATTGGTATTAAAGCCATCCATAATACTGTCTACCAGCAATACCATTAAAACGGTGATGATGAACGACATCAGGCCGAGGGTAAGAATATTGATCGGAAAAGTAAGGATTCTTAATATCCCTCCAATGGTAGCATTAACAATAGCTATAAGTATACCTGCAAGAATAGCGGTCAAAAAGCCGTCTACAGTTACTCCGGGGATCAGGAATGCAGCAATTGCCACTGCTGCGCCCATTAATATGATCTCTAATAAAATTCTCATGATAGATAAGTTTTTTTAAACTAAACTATGAAAATGTTAATGTGTTTGCTTTTTAATTAATTATTTACCGTTGGCGGTGGCCTCATTAAGCCGATATATCAATAACTTTTTTTGCTGAAATCCACAATAGGTGACCCATTACACTTGCAGGTCGTCTGTTTTTTTCGTATATTTAATTTCCTTTCAGCAAGCCGATTAAAAAGTTTCACATTCCTCGGCAATCCATCACAAAACCTGTATACAACTCCACCAGAAGTCCACGTAAAGTCCACCTTAAGTCCACCTTAAGTCCACGTGAAGTCCACCTCTCCTATAAGCTTTCCGGCAGGTTTCTTTAAGGTTTCTTCGGGGATTCTTCGAGGCATGGCCGGGACACGTTCGGTGGCATTCGAAGGTGTCCCGAATATGGGTCGAAGGAGGATCGAAATAGGGAAGTGACAAGGATATCCATATATTTTTTCAGTATAATTGGAGTAGGTATATTATCCAGGGTTTTCAGCAAAATTTACATGAACCACATAGCAGTTATTTTATTACTCATTGGCATTCTGCCAGCCAGTCAAAAAAGTATAGCACAATCGCAAGGCAAACCGGCATCAGCATACCAGGATGTGGCCGATGACGGCGCATGGTGCTGGTTCTCAGATCCCCGGGCGGTTTATCATAAAGGAGAGAAGGAACGGATCTATTATGGATATATAAGCAGTCAAGGCGACGTTATGATCAGTGCAAGAGATATAAAGACAAAAGCTGTTGAAACCTATACGCTCCACGAAAAGCTGCAAAAGGACGACCATAATGTGCCGTCCATTTTATTTTTACCTGATGGTAAGATCCTGACATTTTATACTGAACATAACGGACGGTTCTTCATGCGTAAAAGTAAGAACGCCGGGGATATAACTGCATGGGAAGAGGAAAAAGTGATCTCATTTGGAATGGGGAAAAGGCGTATATGTTACTCTCATCCTGTCATGTTATCGGGGGAGAATAATCGCATTTATATGTTTTACAGGGCGCAAACGCCGGGTGAATTATTTACCGGCTGGCGACAGTATTTTTCTTATAGTGATGACTATGGCATTACCTGGTCAGAAGGTCAGTCATATCTTAATACTAAAGACGCCCCCAACCCGATATACATGAAAGTAAGCTCGGATAATAGATCAAGGATAGATTTTGTTTTTTCCGGCCATCCTAAAATTGTGACTTCTTCAGTATATCATATGTATTATGAAAACGGGAAATTCTATCAAACTAACGGAAATAATATTGCAGGCATTAAAGATGTTCCTTTACAGACCGATAACATCAATAAAGTGTACGATGTAACCAAAACCAGTGTAAAATCGTGGATATGGGATCTTGCTTTAGATAAGGATAGAAATCCGGTAATTGCGTATGCCCGTTATCCAGATGAAACCGATCACCGTTATCATTATGCCCGTTGGGATGGCAGAAAATGGATAGATGAGGAAATATGTAAAGCAGGCGGAATGATTACTGTTGTCCCTCCAGGGAAGAAAATACTGGAAGCACATTATTCCGGAGGAATCGTTCTGAATCATAACAACCCTTCTGAAATTTACCTGTCACGAGAGATAAACGGAATATTTGAAATAGAGCAGCGCGTGTTAAAAGGCAGGAAATGGAAAGTTAAAAGCATAACAGCCCAATCACAACAAAGCAATATACGTCCATATGTGGTGGCCAATTATACCGGTAAAAATGCAATAGTATTGTGGATGAATGGTTTATATAATCATTATACCACTTTTAAAACTGTTTTGAAGATCAACGAGCGCGCCGGTCCGTAACTATGTCCCACTCCAATTCATAAAATGAACTGTCGAATACTCCTTTTCAGTCTAATATAAAATTGCTTCCGGGAGTTCACATGAAAACTTAATGGCCCCATAGAAACTCTTCCATCTCTACATTAGAAGAGTGACTTTCCAAAAAAAGATTACTTTTGGGTGAAAGAAAATAGACCATGTTTTTCACCAAGATCAAAAGAAAAGTATCAGGAGTTTTACTGTATGGTATAACACCACCTAAAATACAAACGGAACCTGATAGAATCAGCGAAATAGCTGCCAAAACCGTCAATAACTTAAGTACTTTGGATATCGATGCGCTGATTGTTTATGATGTTCAGGATGAATCGGCCCGAACTGATGTAGAGCGGCCATTCCCTTTTATCACTGCCATGGATCCATTTGAATATGCCAGTGGATATTTAAAAGATCTGGCTGTACCTAAAATAATTTATCGTCCGGCCGGGAAGTACAGCAGGGAAGAGTTATCACAATGGCTACAGGGGTTACAGGCTCATCGTTTCTACCCTATTTTTGTGGGACTGCCATCACCCGATTATGTTGTGAAGACCACCCTTAATGAAGCTTATCAGATCTGGTGCGAGCAACATAAAGATCATTCTGTAATAGGAGCCATCACCATCCCCGAGAGACATGCCGTTTTGATGGACGAAGATGTTAGGATAATGAGTAAAGTAGAATGCGGCGTATCCTATTTCATATCCCAATGTATTTTCAATGTCGGCTATACCAAAAAAATGCTGGACGATCTGGTACTGGCTTTCCGTGAAAAGAACCAGGAACTGCCCACAATTATTTTTACACTCACCATCTGCGGTTCGGTTAAAACGCTTCATTTTATGGAGTGGCTGGGCATTCATATTCCGGATGACATCAGGGAAGGTCTTAAATTGTGTGATGATCCGGTTAGCCATTCGGTTGAGCTGGCCACTTCCATTGCCAAAGAGCTGATCCAATACTGTCAGGAAAGATCCATTCCTTTTGGATTTAATATTGAAAGTGTAGCCATCCGCAAGGTGGAAATAGACGCGTCTTTAGAGCTGTTGAATGCCGTTTCTCAACTATTAAAAGCAAATGGTTTGCGTAACGAGATTGAGAAGCTGGCTGAATCGTCGGTTGTGTAAGTACGCATCTGATTTGTGATTTTTCACCGGCCTTCAGCGGGAACGGCATTCACTGGTACACCCAAAGGACGATAAAAAAACAATCAAAAAAAGCGCCTAATAGAGCATTCACATGGTTGTGTTCACCAAATCAACCCTGCAAATATAGAATGCGTTGGAATTAAAGCGATATAGTGATAACACCAAACGCTGGATGAACCAACAGGGTGAAGGCATTGTCAGGAGACGCAAATAATCTACACGTGGTTTTTACTGTTGAACCAGAAGCAATAAACTCCAGACAGGTTTCACATTTTAAATATAACGATAATTATATAACCGGTTCCTTTGGGTTATACTCCTTTCTGATTTCCCTGTGGTTGGTGTTATCACCAATCCACCATAATCTATATATGTTCCATATAATGAGTAAGGATACCCAGTTCATCAGCGCCCGTTAGATAGAAACTGGCGGATGAATAGGTATAGTCTTCTTCCAGCTGACATAAGCCCGCTTTTACAGGGTTGTAATGGATATAATCCAGCTTCTGTTCCAGGAACCTGCGGTTATTCATAGTTGCCAGATATGGCCTTCGTTCCCATAAATGGTACATTCTGTCTGCCTGCGTGCTCCGGTATTTTTGTAATTCCTGGGGGTAATTCGCAATAAGGTTAAATTTAATTTGTTGGGCAGTATATTTAAGGAATTGCTGCTGGATACTTTTATCTACCCATGCATCCTGCTTGTTCCAAAGTAAATGCAAGTGATTGGGCATCAAAACATAACCATATAGCCATATTCGCTTTGCTTTTACAAGAAAAGACAAACTTTCCATAACGATCTGTTTATGCTTGTCCGGACCCAACAGAGGCTGCCAGTTTAAACAGGTTGCAGTAAAGAATTCTATTGCGGGGTACATTTTAAACAATATTACAAAATGTATAAGAAAGAAATTTAAGCGGTTTGGTGATAACACCATAGCCGTTAACCTAAGTATTTAAGCCGCTGATTTAGAGACGATAACAAACGTGGCTTCGCCGCTAGACAAAGCTTGTCAGTTTTTCCCATATTTGTATTGCGTTATAATTAAAGAAAAGGCGGTTTTATTTTGTC
>DASWTL010000125.1:0-3762 GCA_036402155.1 Sphingobacteriaceae bacterium
AAAACTGACAAGCTTTGTCTAGCGGCGAAGCCACGTTTGTTATCGTCTCTAAATCAGCGGCTTAAATACTTAGGTTAACGGCTATGGTGGGGACACCAACAAGTGGGGAATGAAAGAGGAACTTATCCATGAGCTAACTGCGAAGCTTTAATTTTCGTATGGGCAGAGTTTACCGCACTATCACTATGATAAGTAAAAAATCTACTATGCCATAATAGAACCTGTAACACTTCAATGACAAAATTTTAATAATTTTATGGTGCGACTCTGCTGTCGGCATCTTCCGCAGGGCGACCAGGTGATTAATTAAAGTCTGTTCGAATTTCCCCCACAACCACATGGAAATTGAGAAAATAATAAAAAATATTGAAGCTAATTACATGGCTTTAACAAATGAGTGCAGGAAAGATTTACAAAATGCTTCAAAGATGCTGTCACTTGAAAGGGACACAGTGGTTGTAAGGGAAGGACAATTTGCAAATAAAGTTTTTTTCATAGCTAAAGGTTCTGCAAGATCATATTATCTTAAGGATGGTAGGGACATAACGGATTGGTTCGCATTCGAAAATGATTTTATTTGTTCTGTAAATAGTTTTTTTCTAAATACTCCAAGTTCACTGTTTATAGAAGTTCTGGAGCCGAGCGTATTGTTGGAAATTTCTAGAGAAAATGTAAACCTGCTATCTGATAAATACATTGAATTTGACCGGATATTAAAACTGATAGTAACGAATACCATGCTGAGTTTACAAGAAAGGATTGTTTCAATTCAATTTGAAAACGCACAGCAGAAATATGAAAACCTCTTAAAAAACAAACCCAACATTACTCAAAGAGTGAATCTTACTCACATCGCTTCTTTTTTAGGTATTACATTAGAAACATTAAGCCGTATCCGAAATCCAAAGAACCGAATTTGATATAAATCAAATGAAAATTGAGCTGTTCAGTTCAACTTTGTATTTAAAAAACTAAGGATGAGGATGCAACGTATTCATTATTATTCAGGATTAATAATTGCCATTTTTGTTGGACTACATTTATTCAATCACAGTTGGAGTATTTTTGGGGTTGAGAAGCATATTGAAATTATGCGTTCATTACGTCATATTTACCGTAATGTTTTAGCTGAGACGATTTTATTTTGTGCGGTATTAGTTCAAATATATTCAGGTATAAAGCTCTTTATGACAAGCAGGAAAAGGGTAACATCGAATTTTGATAAGTTACATATCTGGAGTGGAGTTTACTTAGCGGTTTTTTTCGTTATTCATTTGGCTGCAATTTTAATCGGACGAATTTATTTAAATCTTGACACAAACTTTTATTATAGTGGCACCGGACTTAACACGTTCCCATTTAACTTATTTTTTATACCTTACTACACCCTCGCAATATTTTCATTCTTTGGACACATAGCTGCCGTTCATAACAAAAAAATGAAATATGCCCTTTTAGGTTTGACGCCAAATAAGCAATCCGTGGCAATTTTAATCTTTGCTGTGTTCTTAATCTTTGTTATACTCTTAGGCCAAACAAATTATTTTCGAGGCATAAGAATTCCAAAAGAGTACTATGACACTTTGATTAAGAACTAACTTAAAAATGAAGAAATCTGTTAGTTGGTTTTTTATCCTGGTTTATGTCCTATCTGCCCCTTTTTGGCTAATACAATTGTTCATTAATAAAACAAACTTGCCTTTAGATATTCCCATTACAGATATAATTGCTGCATTTACCCCAATGATATCTGCTTGTATAATCGTTTATAATGAGAAAGGAAGAAAGGGAGTCTTAATATTGCTTTCAAGAATAGCTGATTACAAAAAAATTAGCACTAAATGGTGGTTTGTAGTAGTTCTTTTACCTTTTTTAATATTCACAATAATTTACCTGTTATTGGTTCTGGGTAATTGTCAAATTCCAGAGCATTGGATGTTTTTATATTTAGGAATTCCTTTTTTGCTGCTTTTCTTTTTTTTAGGAGCTATTGGTGAAGAAGTTGGTTATATGGGTTATGCCGTTGACCGTTTGCAAAAAAAATATAGTGCCTTATATACTTCTGTAATAGTAGGCATTCTCTGGATTATATGGCATTATCCTTCAATGACTCAACAAGGAAGGAGTTTAAATTTCTTTTTTTGGGGGACATTAGGCACTATAGCGTTTAGAATATTATTAGTTTGGTTGTACAATAACACTAATAAAAGTTTATTTGCTTGTATTCTTACGCATAGCCTTTATAATACCGGTCGGGTTTTATTTCCAGCGGATACCATAATAAACCCTCTGGTTAAATACCCTGAAATTCATTATTCAGCAATCGTTGTTATTGCTTTAGTGGTAACTTGTTTTTGGGGTTATCGAACGTTAAATCGTCCCGTTATAAAAATCTGAACCCCTGTCCGTAGTCTTCAGCGAAGCGGTGACTACGGATTATCAAATAAAGGGGAGTCTATCGACTCCCGTTGTAACTAAAGATAAAAGAGATTTGTAATCCTGAAAATCTGCCTTTTATTAGAAGTTCAGGAGGCTTAATAATTGTGCGATACTATCTCCGCTAGTCCGAGCATGTGCGGTCGCCGGTTCGAGTTTGCAACCCCGGACCTTTTTGTAAGCAACTAGCAGCGCTATATATTTGGTTCATCAATGCGGGTAACTTTCAACCCGTAAACCTATCTTTGCATAATGCAGGAACCTTTCGATATTCAAATAGGCTCAATTACCTATTCCGTATTTCCGGAAGAGGATGATACCTATACTATTTTCAAAGAGGGAAAAGAACATGTCCATATTCAAAAAGATACTGAGGGCGTATGGCTGAAGCTGGATGATGAAACTGATCTTCCGATATTTGACGAAGATGCGGAGGTCAATGAAATTGGCCGCCATATTAATATGCACGAGGCCGAATAATCGGTTCCCACTGTTACGGGATGTCGGGGCGCTGGTACGAGTTTGCAACCCGGAACTTTTTGTAAGCAACTGGCAGCGTTATTGATTTTAGTGGCGGTAAAGGGTTGCTGGAGATGGATTTTATATAGGTAAGGTACGGAGCTCGCACCAGCAAGGGGATTAATTATTATAAAGTATGTTGGTAGGGCGACCAACAAAGGGTAGTGCGATACAATAGCAAAACCTTGCTTCATCCTCGTTCCAAACCAGGACCAGGAAGGGAAATATAAAATATAAATATGTGGAATCTTAAAAATTAAGAAAATATGTATGCAGCGCTTATTAAACTAACAATTGATCCTCAATTTGCTCCGCAAGCGGCAATTACTTTTACAGAAAAAATCTTACCACGTGTAAAAAATGCATCTGGGTTTGTTGCGGGTTATTGGGTTGATCCGGTAGAAGAGGAGGGTTTTGGATTTCTTCTCTTTGAAAGTGTGGAAGATGCAAAATCTGCTGCGCCGCCCGCATTTGATTGGACAGCACCAGGTGTGACTATAAAGAAATTTGACATTCGAAGAGTGGCAGTTTCAATTCCGTAAATAATTTACTAAAAATGATAGAAGAAAAGATTTTCCCTGTGGTCGGTGTTGTCCGTACTACCTCTAATTCTGTGAAACTTTTTCTTCATTACAGATGATACACCGATTAATCCGGTTGGTGGGGACACCATAGCCGTTAACCTAAGTATTTAAGCCGCTGATTTAGAGACGATAACAAACGTGGCTTCGCCGCTAGACAAAGCTTGTCAGTTTTTCCCATATTTGTATTGCGTTATAATTAAAGAAAAGGCGGTTTTATTTTGTC
>DASWTL010000126.1:0-2423 GCA_036402155.1 Sphingobacteriaceae bacterium
ACAATGAAAACAGCAATTCAGGATTGGGTTTTATTCACCCTAGTTAGCGTGCAACAACAGTGATTTTTAAACCTTAAACATTATTTCCAAATACATTACCTTTATACTTGATAACCTAAATAAGCCATTATACAACCATGAAGAAATTTGCCCCACTCCTTGTCTTACTGATAGTTGCCTTAGGCACCATACAATGCCGGAGCCAGAATAAGTCCATACAAAAGGTGGCTTCAGATAAGAATGGTATCATAACAGGAGCCGACCAGGTGGAAAAATACCTGACTTATCTTAAAGGTAAGCGAGTGGCGATGGTTGCTAACCAGACTTCCATTATAGGCAATAAAAGCAGTGTCGACAGTTTAAAAAGCCTTGGGATAAACATTGTGAAGGTTTTTGGTCCGGAACACGGCTTTAGAGGAAATGCGAGCAACGGCGCCAGAGTGGATGATGAGGTGGATGCAAAAACCGGGATTCCGATCATTTCCCTCTACGGAAAAAATGAGAAGCCAACCAAAGCACAACTGGCGGATGTGGACCTGGTAGTATTCGACATACAGGATGTGGGTTGCCGCTTTTACACTAATATCAATACACTGGAGTATGTGATGGAAGCCTGCGCCGAAAACAATAAAGAGTTAATGATCCTGGACCGGCCCAATCCTAATGGCTACCTGATTGATGGCCCGATGTGGGAAGAAAAATACAAATCGGCAATAGGCATACATAAGATCCCGATGACCCATGCCATGACCATTGGCGAGTTTGCGCAGATGCTGAACGGCGAGGGGTATATTGAAGGTCCGGCAAAATGCAAGCTGAATATTGTGAAGCTGGCTAATTATAACCACTCCATGCCTTATGTATTACCGGTAAACCCATCACCTAACCTGAATACGCCTCAATCTATATTACTGTACCCGAGTTTATGCATGTTCGAAGGCACTATTATTAACGAAGGACGCGGAACGCTGATGCCTTTTACCATATTAGGAGCTCCGGGATTAAAGGGCAAATATGAGTTCTCATATAAGCCGGTAGCTATTCCGGGCATGAGCGAAAGACCGCAACATAAAGACGCTGTATGTTACGGCCTGGATCTGAGGAACTATGATACCAATATTTTAAGAAAAACAGGGCAGATTAACCTGGGTTGGTTAATTGAACTGTATAATGCCTACCCCGAAAAAGAGAAGTTCTTTCCTGTAAATGCAACAACAGGCATTCATCCCTTCGATCTGCGGTCAGGAAATGCGAGCTTACGCGAACAAATTATAGCTGGTGTACCTGAAGCAGAGATCAGGAAAAGCTGGGAAGCAGGGTTAAAGGATTTTAAAACGATGCGGGCGAAGTATTTGCTGTATGGGGATAAATAGAAAGCATCACCGCAAGCCCCCTCTCCGGGAATTCCGGGAGAACCGTGCGTGCCGGGCTTACTATCCCTTCACATACTGAGGGAACTTTCTGGTAAACCTGCAATTAATTCATTGCGTAGCAATGCCTTTCCAACTTCCGTTTTATCTAACAGAATAAAGCTGTAAAAAAATTGAAACCTGGCTGTGTTTTGCCTTTCTCTGATGACGGGGTGAGGTAAGGCAGAAGCTTTAAAATCTTGAAGTTTCCCTCACCGTCACTCCGAACGCGCCTTCGCCGGTGCGTGGAAAAGAGAGGAGTCTCACTGATAGCAGCACTGCCCGGCATAAAGAAGTGGGCATTGGTAGGTCTGTGAAATTATGTTCCAAATAAAAGCCCCTCATCCGTGATTCTACTCCCCAGGGAGAAGTTGAATTATTAATAAAAAACCATGTTCTGCCGTTTCAAACTAAAAAATTACATTTGTCTTTACAAACAACAGATGCAGGTAAGGACAGGTAACATCGTGAACATATTTTCAACCATTCCAACCTGAAGACAGTCAGGAAGGAACACCCAAACTATGCCAAATCATTAACACCCTAAATCCGTTTGAGTAATCACTAATGAATTATACTATCTTAAATCATATTGTTGCTTGCCCTGCATGTAAAAAGTCATTAGAACATAAGGGAGACGTTTACCAATGTGTAAACCCTGAATGTAAGTCCAGTTATCCTGTATACAATCACATCCCTGTCCTGATCAATCCGCGCAATAATCTTTTCGAACAGAATGATTTTAAGATACAGGGAGATATTTTTTTTAAAACTTACCATAGCAGGTTCACCAGGTTTCTTAAGAAAATTCAACCGGATATCACATATAACAATGTGAGCAAGAAAAATTACCGCCAAATCGCCGAACTCTTAAATGTAGAAAGGCCTTTACGGATCCTGATTCTTGGGGGCAGCGTTGATGGCGAAGGTATTCATATTTTAAAAGAAATACTGAAAGTGGAGGACACATTGGTTGAGACCGACGTCTCATATGGCCCGAATACTACAGTGATC
>DASWTL010000127.1:0-6255 GCA_036402155.1 Sphingobacteriaceae bacterium
GAGAGTAGAAATAGAAATATTGAAAGAGCAATTAACTTTTTGCTAGGTAAAAGTCCGTTTATCGGAAAAAAAATGCTTTGAACTACTAAGGTTGTTTTCTTTTTTTACAGACTGCCATTGGGTCGTCAATGTTCCTGGTCCTGACTTATTAATTCACGCGAGTTCTAATCACAGGCAAGGTAACATAACGTGTAAGTGACGCTTTTCCTGCCTACAAGTTATTAGATCATTTTATTGGAGCGATGCGCCCTTTTTCGGCTATGGTAAATAAGATTATCAGTATGCCTGGGGCTTGTGTATAAAGCATGTTCAGAGTGGACAAATAAAATATTAAAAGAGCAAGATATCTCAAGCCTTCCCTTCACGGGCCGTTTACCTTTGGCTAACATCAAATTTTAAAAATAATGAAAAAACAATTGTTGGAAACATTGTACAGAGCGAGGGATTATACGCTTGCAGTGGCCGAGGCTATGCCGGAAAAAGATTACACATTTAAACCAGAGGGGGCGAGCTGGAATTTTGCTGAATTATTTAACCATATCGGTTATGGTATACAATGGTGGCAGAGCAATTATCTGCTCGGAAAAGAAAGGGAATGGCAACCAGTAGCATTGAACGGTGGAAAAAAGGATGTGCTTGATTATCTTGCCAAGGTGTTTCAAGATCTGGAAGAAACCTGCCAAAGTCTTTCTCTGAGTGAAGAGGTGGAGCAAATGGGATTCCATGCCACGTTGGACCATGTGACTCACCATCGTGGACAAGCTGCCGTTTATCTTAGGTGTCATGGTACAACACCGCCCGAATATTTCTATTAATCAAACATCCTATGGAAATGTCAGCATACTATATATCAGCTATGACATAGTCGATCAACAAGGCTTCGAGCTATATGCAAGAGAAGTCGCAAAATTACTTCCAAATTACGGTGCATCGGTTCTTTTTCAGACAACCAGGCGGTTACGGTAGAAGGAAGTCACACCCAGATTAATGCCATCGTTGTATTTCCGTCTAAAGCGCATGCACTAGGGCTATCACTCCACAGATCACCAGGAAATCAAGAAAATTCAGCTGCGGTCTGTAGAGAATAGCCTTTTTATATTAGCTGGTGATTAAACTCATTAATCGCAGAACCCCTTTACTCTTTCGCACTACTATTAAAGTGGCGCAGAGGGTTGATAAAAAGCTTCATCTGGTAAAGGTGGGGCTTTTTTCAGAACGCTCTGTCAAGGATAAAAGATTCCGAACAAGGAATGAGTTTGTTTGATTTTGCATTTAAGTGTGGTTATTATGACCATTCACATTTAACAAATGTTATTAAAAGAAACACAGAATGGTTCAATCTTACTTTAATTTCGTCGCGTTTTTCCAAAGTCTTCATAATTGTCAAAACATATTTTTGTAAAAACATTATTATTAAAGCAGATGCGAACATTATCAATTCTTATATGAAATCAACATTCGTATTATCTATCCTATTACTTTGGCAGGTCGATTGTTTTGCCCAAACTACACCTTCAGATTTATTCCATGAGCTGGGTCTTAAGGGAAGTACCACAGTCTACGATTACAAAAATAAGAAATGGTTTTTCACCGACAGTGCTGATGCTCGCCGGTTAACCCTTCCTGCCTCGACTTTCAAGATCATAAATTCATTGATAGCGTTGGAAACGGGAGCGATTAAAGGCGCAGATGAGATATTTAAATGGGACGGACAAGAAAGGACAATCTTTGGCGGAACTCCCGTACCAGCCTGGAATCAGGATACAGATCTTCGTTCTGCTTACAAGAATTCCACTATTTGGTTTTATGTCGAGCTCGCTAAACGAATCGGAAGGAAGAAGTATAGATCTTATTTAAAAAAATCCGGATATGGAAACGGTGACTTTTCTGAGAAAGGAACAGATTTTTGGAATTATGGTGAATTTGGCATCTCCCCTATGAATCAGATCAATTTTTTAGTCTGTCTTTACGAGGGTAATTTGCCTTTTTCTGGCTCCGTCATGAATACCGTTAAGTCAATTATGGTATCAGAGTCAAACTCCGATTTTACCTACCGCGATAAAACTGGCTGGACAACGAAAGATGGGCAAGATATAGGATGGTGGGTGGGTTACCTACAAACCAAAAACAACATCTATTTCTTTGCTACCCGGATCAGTAAAAGTACAGACACTACAAACCCAGATTTCTCCAGTGCTCGTAAGATGATTACCAAACAAATATTACAAAAGGTCATAGAATCAGATTGACACTCCAGAAAATCGAAAAAATGTATGCAGATGTTACAACTTTATACCGTTCCGACTTTTACCGGGTAATTAATTTTAAATGCCGTTGCGAGGACTGTCAGACTTCAAAGCCTGAATTTGTCGACTCTTTCTCAATCAGCTTCATCAGAAAGGGGAATTTCATCTTCAATGTATTTCGAAATTCGTTCGATTCCCATACCGGTAAGATTTTATTGACCAAACCCGGTTATGAACATACAGTCAAACATATCCATCATGTGCCGGATGAGTGCACTATTCTGGAGTTTACTTCTAAGTTCTATCGGGAGATTTGTCGACATTATCATTCGCACCGTTTCTTAGCTGATAATGATATTCACAGCATTCAGATATCCACGAGCTCAGAAACAGAGTTTCTTCATCATTATTTACTCTCAACAATTCTAGCTGGAAAGGGAACCCGATTACAATTAGATTCAATAGTTTTAGATGTGGTCGAAAATACGTTGAACTTCATTACTTCTAACCTGGGTGAACAAATTCCTGATCGAATGAAAAAAAACCACCTTTTTACTATAGAACAAGCAAAAAATTTTATGCTTAACAATTTTTCCGAAGATATCTCATTACTAGATATTGCTACGGAATGCTGTGTTAGCCCGTTCCATTTTAGCCGGATTTTTAAACTATTCACCGGAACTTCTCCCCATGCCTTTCTATTATCACTGAGAATTAAACATGCAGAACTGCTGCTGAAGACTTCGAACCTAAAGATAACGCAGATTGCTTTTATATCTGGATTCAATAGTCTGGAACATTTTTCCACCACATTCACCGAACGATTCGGCAGATCGCCACTGTATTATCGGATGGGTTTGGAAAACCTTAACATGCAATCAACTCCTTATCTTCTCTAGAAGATTTTTTCATGGTGCCTTTTGTCTGTTATTAAGCCTGGTATAGTTTTGGAGGACGACCGAGGATCTTGTTAAAAGATTAACTCAATATTGGAAAGTTTCTAAAAGCGTCATTAAAATCGCAGACGCATGAATGACGCTTTATAAGTTCTAAAGCTGTGACGGAGTCAAACCAGTATGCTGTTTTATTTTGTTGCTAAGATGAGCGTGATCATAAAAACCACATTCATAAGCTATCTCCCACAATATTTTCTTAGAAGCGGTATTAATTAATGATAGCGCTTTTGAAACGGATAATGTTTGAGTACTCTTTTGGAGTTCGAGCATGAATTGTTCAAGTTTATTAAAAATGGAGGTTTCCAGATCGCTTTCAGAATAAAGATGATCTTCAGTTTATGTTCACCCAGTGACACTTTAAGATTCTTTGGTACAGATTGGGATTGATTTAAAATCGAGTAGGAAGATAGAGATTATTTCCCTATCTGTCCTCTCACACCACCGTACGTACCGTTCGGCATACGGCGGTTTGTTAGAATAACTTCGTTTGGTGTTCTGTTCTCCAGTAATAGTAGTTGGCAAATCCAGTGTATTTCAACCTTGTAAAGTAGACATTGTTTAACGCACGGCTTAATATGGGGCTATGTGCGATCCTGCAATAGGCCTTTCGACTGTTCGACCATTCGTATGCCTTATTTTGAGGGATACCCAGCTTGATCAGGTTCATAATCCGGGTTTGAGTTTTCTTCCACTGCTTCCAAATGATCATTCTTAACCGGACACGAACAGTTTCGTCCAACCTTGTCATCTGACTTTTGGCTTTAGCTATCCAGAAGTATTTTACCCACCCTCTTATGACCATTTCGAGGGTAGTAATCCGCTCCAGGATGCCAATCGGATGGTTTCGTTGGGTCTGTTCCTTATCTTCTGTTTTATATTCTTCAGAGATTTAGGAGCTATCCGAATACTCCAGCCTTCCTTGCCCTCTATAAAAGGAAAAACCCAGAAGCGTACTGGCTGGACAATTAATCGCTTTACAAACTGTAGCGTAGTTAGCATAAAAAAAGGGGTTTCCCCCTTAAATAATTCCTTGTAAGTTTATTGATAATTAATTCAGCAGAAACGGATTCTGGAATTAAGTCGTATTAAAAGTTTAAAAGTAGACTAAGTATAAAAATTATGAACTTAAGTAGCAAATTTATCGGAGCTTGGCAAGGCACATATCGCTTGGTGCTCAGTTGGTTACCCAATCCTGACTTTATCTCCATTTCAAATATGAAGATTAAATCAGTTGCAAATGACAAGTTTCTTGAACTGAGCTATGATTGGCAACATGAAGGTGTTAGCCAAGATGGTTTAATACTTATAGGCAACATCAACAAGCCATCAGAAGTTACTGCTTCATGGGTTGATTCTTGGGGAATGAGTGGAAAAATCATGAATTGTTACGGAACCATTAATCATCAAGGTGACATTTGCTTACGTGGTTCTTATGCTGTCCCTGATGGTCCTGATTGGAGTTGGCGAATTGAAATTCCATGCCCAACCGATAGTACTTTACAGATCACTATGTATAACCTTACCCCGGAAGGTGAGGAATCCCTAGCTGGCGATGCAAATTACATTAGAGTTTGAGTAACAATACTAATGTCCTTTCACTAAAAGGTAAAATGAAAAAACAACGAACGGCTACTTGGTTGTAGAAATAAGGCCGTCGCCTGCTTTTATGGAATATTGTTCCAGATAATCACATCCTGACATCCTCGGCATCTGAAAATCTAATTTGACCACATCAGATAGCTAAGTTTATTTGTCCGCATTCTCAATAGAACAATTAAAAGCTCTTGTTGAAAAGCATCGGCGCATTTGGCTTCTGAAAGTACTTTTACAGAATGGGGTATATCTGGAACCATAAAGGAATGGGGATGGAAGAAGGTTCAGACTGCTGAACATTATACATGATTTTAATCGTGAAGTATTAGCCATTGAAGAAGATTTATCGCTGTCCACCCTACGGTTGATAAAAGTTCTGGAATACTTAAAAGATGTGAGAGGCTTAACTAAAAGATACGAGTAGATATGGATCAGAATTCATCTCCGGAACTCGACAGGTGGTGTATAAGATCGAACTGGTATTTATGCAGCCAGGAAAGCCTACGCAAAATGGATAGTCTGCTATGGGGTAACGGGTCTTTTTGAACCTCTTTTATAGACCCTACCTTCTTTGATAACGTACTGAAAATCAAAAAAAAGGGTTGCTTTTTTATGAGCAACCCTATCTAATTTCGGACAATTTTCCGTTTGGTACAGCACCGGAGTTGACCCGAGTAAAAGAATGAACCCGGAGTATTCTGAATCCTCTTACTTAAGACTGTAGTTAAGTATCTCATTTAATGCTAAAATCAGGTTATTTTTTCCAGTAAAAAGTATAAATCACCGTTTGAGCAGTAAAAACTCTGTTGAAATTAAATAATTTGTAAGAGAGACTATACTTTAGGCTCCCAGCCCGGCTGGTACTCACGGCTCCAGTATTTCAGGGCTTCCTTGTTATTTAGAATATGGCCGTTCTTTGGATCAATTTCTAAAGTACTGCCGCTACGTTGTGCGATATTGCCCAACTGAACCAGTAGCGTACTCTGATGTCCGCTTAAGATATCGGCATTCAATGCAGTCCCTTTCCGGATGCCATCAAAAAAATTCTGGATATGCAATGCATCCAGAGCTTGCGACGGATTTGTAAGGCTGGTAGCCTCCACTTTGATATTATCGTTTGCCTCTTTAATTACCTTATTCTTCAGATCACGGGCAACATACTCATTTTTGCCGCCGATATATAACGTACCGGTTTCGCCATAAAATATTACTCCAACGGTAGATCCTTCAATTGGCGCTGCGTTACAGCTCCTTCCTTCCCAGGTCAGGGCTGTATTGTTATCGAATTCCATGCTGATCACCTGCGTATCAGGCGTTTCCCAATCATCCTGGTAACGGTACCGGCCTCCCGATGAGGTTACTTTATTGGGATACGCTACTCCTAATCCCCACCGGGCAATATCTACAAAGTGGGTGCCGTTATTCAATGCCTCCCCGGTTCCCCAATGCCAGAACCAATG
>DASWTL010000128.1:0-2986 GCA_036402155.1 Sphingobacteriaceae bacterium
TGGATGCTTTTAAAGAAGGATATCACGGAATTGCCAAAAACCCCATATTCTTTTCAAAATCAAGGTATGAACTGATCGCTGCCGGACATTACTGGTTGTCGGAAACGCCGCTGGTTGCCGGCAGTTTATCATGGGATACAGCGCGTGCCCGTAATGCAAGCTGGGTGCGCCTGAAAGATAAACGATCAGGTAAGGTGTTCCGGGTGGTCAATTTACACCTTGATCATAAAAGTCAGCCCGCCCGCGAAAAGCAGGTAAAAGTGGTTTTGGATGAAGCTGCACAATATCAGCCTGATTTTCATCAGATACTAACCGGCGATTTTAATGCCGGAGCAAATAATACAGTGTACAGTCTGGTTACATCAGCAGGGTGGAAAGATACCTACACCGAAGTTCATGGTAACGCTGAGCCCGGATACACCGTTCACCAGTTTCAGGGTGAGAATTACGAGAAGAAAGACAAGGGAAAGAAAATTGACTTTATATTTTCGAAAGGAAATGTAAGGTCAGTCTCCTCCAAAATATTACGCGACAGTAAAAATGGTCGTTATCCAAGCGATCATTATTTTGTTGCTGCTACCTTATTATTAAGCTAGAAAGTAATAGTACAGGTTTATTTAAGCGATTCAATGGTTGGTTTGTGCCCGATGGTATGGTTTTAGAATTTAAATAATAATTGCAATTAATTAATTAAAGATCGATATTGCGGTAATAAAAAATAATAAAATTAAACATATCGTAACCAAAATTAAACCAAAACAAATGAAATCAATAACTAATTCAGAATCATCATTCTTAGATAAAGCAGGTATTCCAAAACATCTTGCCTGGGGCTACTTGGGTATCCTGATCTTTATGATGGGTGATGGTGTAGAACAGGGTTGGCTAAGTCCTTATCTTATCGGAAGAGGAATGACCATCCAGCAATCCGCATCCCTGTTCACCGTATACGGAATAACCATTGCCATATCATCCTGGTTCTCGGGCGTACTTGCAGAAGGCTTCGGTCCTAAAAAGACCATGCTGATGGGAATACTGCTGTATATCATTGGTACTGTTGGATTTGTCGGATTTGGAATGCCGGAACTGGATTTTCCCATCATGCTGTTAACTTATGCTATCAGAGGGTTTGGCTATCCTTTATTTGCCTACTCCTTTTTGGTATGGATAACTTACAGAAGTCCGCAGAATAAACTTGGCGCAGCAGTAGGCTGGTTCTGGTTTGTTTTTACAGGTGGACTGAACGTTTTTGGCGCTTATTATTCAAGCTGGGCAATACAAAACCTGGGATATATTGATACGTTATGGAGCTCTATTTTTTGGGTATTGGTAGGCGCATTCTTTGCGCTGGTGCTTAACAAGGATAAATTTCAGACCAATGCAAATGCTTCAGGTATAAGTAAATCAGAAGAACTAATAAAAGGGTTAACCATAATGAAAGAAGAACCCAAAGTATTACTTGGAGGTATTATTCGTATTATAAATACTACTGCACAGTTTGCGTTCCCGGTGTTTCTGCCAACATACATGGCTCAGCATGGCTTTTCCACAACAGAATGGCTGCAGATCTGGGGTACCATCTTTACGGCAAATATTGCATTCAATTTAATCTTCGGTTTTGTTGGCGATGGTTTTGGGTGGAAGAATACGGTGATGTGGTTTGGCGGAGTAGGTTGTGCTTTAACCACCTTGCTTTTTTTCTATTCCCCTGTTCTGTTTGGAAGCAGTTTCTGGATGGTGATGTTCTGCGGAGTACTGTGGGGAGCGCTTCTGGCAGGCTATGTCCCGCTTTCAGCTCTTGTTCCATCGTTGGTTAAGAAAGACAAAGGAGCAGCCATGGCAGTATTAAATCTGGGCGCCGGTTTAGCGGTTTTTGTAGGGCCGGCCATTGTTGGGATCTTTATCGGAAGTCTCGGTAATGAAGGTGTTGTATGGATACTGGCAGGATTATATTTATTAAGCGCTATTCTCACCCGGTTTATAGGGCTGCCGGATAACGCCAAAACTGCCCATTCACTAAAAGAAGTTCCGCAGGCATTGGCAGTTTAAAACAAGCACGTTAATATCCCCGGATATAAAAATTAAGATTAGAATATATAGTTAGGACAGAATTATGAGGATATTAATAACAGCCCCATATAATTTACAAGGCCGTGAAAAATTAGCATCTGTATTGGGTGAAATAATTTACAGGGAATGGAAAGAAAATGGAAGAGCATATAATGAAGATGAGTTAAACCGGCTTCTTGATGAAACCGCTGCAGACGCATTAATTACAGAACATGATCATGTGACAGCCGGTGTGATCAATGCGCACCCGCAATTAAAGTTTATAGGAGTTTGCAGGGGTACTCCTTCTAATGTTGACCTTGAAGCCGCAAAGAAACACGGCATACCTGTTTTTCATACACCAGCACGTAATGCGCAGGCAGTGGCAGAAATGTTTATAGCCAATGTGATCAACCTGATGCGTAATACTATACCAAGCTGGCAATGGTTAACCGGTAAAAATTGGGGTGAGGGAGCCCATACATCGTATTTACAGTTTAAAGGAAATGAACTTGCCGGTAAAACAATAGGTATGGTGGGATTTGGCGCTGTAGGCCAGCGCATTGCTGAGATGGTAAAATGCTTTCCGTGCCGGATTAAGTTTTATGATCCGTTTATTGAAAATACAAATCCAGATTATGTAAAAACATCCCTGGAGGATCTGTTCACAACCAGCGATATCGTATCCATTCATTTACCTGTAAATAACCAAACCACCGGGATGATTGATAAAACGCTGATCTCAAAAATGAAGCCCCATGCCATATTTGTAAATACTGCAAGGGCCAGTGTAGTAAAACGTGACGATCTGCTTGAGGCAATAGAGCATAACAGGATACGAGGAGCTGTATTAGATGTGTTTGATTATGAACCGCCGGATGAAACAGATTATAAGTTGATCAATCATCCCAACGTATTGGCTACTCCGCATACTGCC
>DASWTL010000129.1:0-7977 GCA_036402155.1 Sphingobacteriaceae bacterium
ACAAATTGGCTTGAGATATTTATCACTCCTCTGATTAACTACCTCCTCATTGAACCCCGAAAAGGAAGGAAATCGAGCTATTGTATTGTTAATGAAATATTTAAATCTTAGGTTAACGGCTATGGTGGGGACACCAACAATCTGCTTTTTAATAATTAACCGCTGTTCGGGATGTTAAGCTTTAGCGCATCCCGAACCGTAGATAAAGGCAGATTTGTAATCTGCTTACTGCTATTTCCTTACGGGATTAGAAATCCCGTTTTATCTTTAGTTCGACATCCATACAGAGATGCCAAGTAGCAATAGAGTAAGTCCCTGAAGAGAATCATAATCCTAAACACTCTTTATACTATCATCTTTTCCTCTTCTAAATCTTTCAGCGATTTTCCTGCTTTATTTTTCCATGAAGCCCGTCCGTTTATTGAATACCCACAAATTACCGCTGCAGCGGTGGAGGGACTGGGGAACTCAAATGGCTGAATAAACACAAACTTTTTCTCCTTTTCTTCGACTATCCCCTTTTCCTGTAATGTTAATCGTAAATTAGAATAGCTGCCCGAAAAGGAAGCCAGCTGCTTCTTTCCCATGTCGCTGCCAGGCTGAACTTCTATCCCGTTTGTTGTAAGTTTGGCGACTGCCTTTAGTGGTCCAACTTGCAAAGTATAAAGTTCATCTCCTTGTATTTTTGTTGGACGCTGATTTACATGGAGAACTGCATACCCCATACTTGGGAGTATAATCTTCATATAGTCAAAGTAGGTATCCATTTCGTCCTGTACCATTCTGGGGAGATTTATTAAACTACCTTCTTTTTTGTTCCTCATCCTATATTCCGTCGACAAAGCTATATGCGAAATCAGTTTCTCTTCCAGATATTTTGTGTGTGAAACAGTTAGGTTTTCATCCTTGGAGCTAAAACAGATAATGGTCTCCGCAAAAGATTTATCATTATCGCGCAAATGCTGAATAATTCTTTCTTTTAAGAGGTTAGCCTCTCCGATATAAACCAGTTTATCATCAGGGTTTTCCTCGTCCTGACCTAAAAGAAAGTAGATCCCAGGCCGGTTTAATTCAGGCATATTCTTCGAATCTGCGAAAAGATTTCTCGGAATTTTAATCGCCTGGCCTGTCCAGTTAGAAATAAATGCAAAAACTACACCTTCAGGATCTCCTGAAGCTAAATAATTGGTAATTGTAATTCCTCTACTATTGCTCATTTATAAATTAAACAGAAATTTTATGACTCTTAGTTCTCGTCATATCTTTTATCAATTAGCTTACCATCTGGAAGACAATATCGGATTTCTTAATGTTGTCTTACCATTAGATTCCTTGCCCGTCTTATGGCAGAACCTTTCAGGATAATCCTCATTTCCAAATTGTGCCCAAGTCCTGTAGGCTTCAGCACAATAAGGTTTTTCCGGATTAAACGGAATTTCTTTACCAGTCCTTATACAATAACCGGTTTGTGGTTTGTTGTTGTAAAAAGGCTGTGCACTTGGTTGTTTGTTGTAAGACTTAAATCCGGAAAAATTTTGATTATTCTCTGGTTGTTTATTAAAAAACCTATCCAGTTCATCAACTTCAACCTCGGATTTTATATACTTCTTATTAAGGCATAAAAAGCTCTCTTCAAAAACCGGTGATCTTTTGTAAAGCAGCTGGGCATTTTCTATTACTTCGCTAAAAAAACCAAAAGCCTCACCTTCTAGTTCAGAATCTTTACTCCAATTTGTTATTTTTCCAACTATCGAAGACGGTGTTTCCATCCAGATACCTGCTTCTATGTTATTGTTTTGAGAAAAATCATACAGATTTAGCGAAGTTATTAATGCGCCGTCTTCACTGGCGTAATATTTAGCATGTAGATTCTTTTCGTATCTTATCTCAATATCTGGGAACTGCTTTAGCAGTGCTAAATCATCATCGCTTATGCGATTTGATTGACCTGGCTCCGATTTTCCAAACACAATAACAATTTGTAGAGTTGGAAGAGCCTTTTTTAGCTTTAACTGATCCTTGATACGGGAATGTAATTTTATGTAAGGTGAGATCAGATATAGGTATTCATCTGCATTTCTTATTAAATCGGTTAGAGCTACATTCAAAAGGTCGCCTTCGACAAAACGGGCCATACATAATTTAAATTAATTGTTTTAACTAAAGGTGAATTTAAAATTAATTCGGAAATAATCTGTAGTTTGATGTCAATACCAACCATAAAGAATTAGATTAGTCCTGCAAACCTAAAAATAGCTGTTCGGAATGTTAAGCTTCAGCGCATCATAAGGCAGATTAGCAAATCTGATTTTCGCAACATTGCTTGCGGGGTTAGAAATCCCTTTTATATATCACCTTACGCGAACCAATAGAGCCTATCATGACAAGACAAGTCAAAAACTCTTTCTTCCCTCTATTTTCGTTATTAGGTCAATAACCTCTTTAGGTAATTCATCTAAAGAGAGTTCCCTTGCTAGGGCAAAACGATTTATAGAAACCTTATAATTCTCAGATAGCCATTGCCCTAGACGTGATATAATTTCTTTGCCTGACACCATACCCCATTTCTCCATGTGCCAATGCTTGTTCACGTACCTTCTAGCTTCCTGATTGACTGTCTTCAATGATTGACTGTGGTCTTCGTTTTTAATTTCAGTAGCAAAGCAATCGATAACATCATCTTTCAACTCTTCGCAAATTAGATCAATTTGCCTCGTTATTTCTTCTTCGGTCAACATTAAACCCTTCCGTCGACTGTTAGCAAGGCGAACTACTGCAGCAGGACATAGCAAGTAATTTTCAATTTCCTTTTTATTCCAAATATGAAGATTAATCCCTTGTATTTTAGCTTCGGTTAGCCGTTGCTCTTTTTCTATCGTTGTATGATAGTCGGAATCAAAGATGCAATAAGTAGTTATACTTGTTTGATTATCACTAAACACCTTTTGTGATCCGATAACTCTTTGCCATCCACCCCAACCATTCACGAATGTCTTGGGTAAAATATCAAATTGTTCAAATGTGTCAGGATAAATTTTGGTCTGGAATATAGATAAAAGCTTTACATCATCTTTTTCTCCTTCAACAATTAGGAACTTGTTGTACGAAAACATTCGTGCGATTTCTATATTATGTACGCTTCCAATTTCATCTACAATTTTTTGAACAATCGGAGTCTTATTGGCATATTCTTGCTTCAACCTTTCGCTACTAATAGGCAATATATTTTCTGCTTCAACTTCTGACATTATCTCGACAGAATGAGTAGCAATTATAACTTGCTTAAATTCACGCTTTACGAGTTTAATAAGTCTTCGCTGCAAATCTGCATGCATGTACACATCCGGCTCATCAAGTATTACCGTGGAAGATTTTTTACATCGTGATAAAAACCACATAGTCTGCAACCACATTTGTAAACCGTGCCCCATCCACCCGACTTCCGCTTCAAATTTATTATCTCTCACAAATAAAAAAAGATCGCCCTGAGTTCTGACATTACTATTGATGCGATCAATACTCAATCCAGGCCAGGTTTTCTCTGATAACTCTTTAAATAAATCAAATGCTTTCGGATAATAATTCAATTGATTCCTAAAATGTCTAGAACTGAGGTTAGTTGACAAATTTCTTTGAACCGTAGTTTCGTTTATAACTATTTCACGCTTCTGTAACGGTGAGATTTGTGGAAGGATGTTTATCTCATGTAACCCAACAGAGGATGCAAATTTCTTCGATTCTACAAACTTTCCATCTTTCGTGGTCATAATAGCGAACAATTCTGCTCCGTCATTTACATAAACATGTACTTTTAAACCATCTTCAAACTCGCCAATAATCTTAGCTGGTGGCTCACCATACATATGAAATATATTTTGAGTAGATATTTCCAGATTCTTTATCGACGGCTGAATCCCCAATACATCATCATTAAATTGCAACCATTCGGGACTTTTAACATAAATAGTGTACTTAGCCCTATTCACAACGAGGGATAAAATCCTTAATGCCTTCAATGATCGTAGATTTGCCAGCATTATTTTTTCCAACAATGATGGTTAACTGGCGAAAGTTGATTTCGGTCTTCTGGAAGCATCGAAAATTTTCTAGTGTGATTTTTTTAAGCATCTAGTGGTCGTTGTAACCGGTCATCTGGTTAAATTAATGATCGTCTAATAATTTAGTTAGAATCGGATGTAATTAATGATGATGGTGCTGTATACACATCTCCTTCTACAGTTTTATCTCTTCTCCGCCTGCGGCACCTCTCCACCCGGATGGCCGCCAGTCGGACGGGCGCCAGCGGAGGACATGCACGGCGCTTTAGGATTTCAGTAAATAATGACATCAACTTATTTGACCTTAAAGGTGTCAGACACTTTGGAAGTGTCAGACACCTACCCTATGAGCGAGCTTCTTACCCAAACATCCCCATCAACCTTCCCGAAACCAATGCAAATCCCCCGATAACTACATAAAACGCCAAAACTATAATCAGCACAATGCCTACGTACCGGTAATGCATTTTAAGGTAGCGCAGCGCCTGGCTTAAAGCAAGTGCATCATACTCATCAACCGCCTGTTTGGCAAATTTTGAGAACTGGTACAGGTAATAGATAGGGAAAGAATACACCGCTGTCATTACAGCAAGCGGAAAGATTGGCATCATGCCCACAATCCCGCCACGGGAACTGAATAGAAATATCATCATGATCATCGCGATGAGGATCATTAAGCCGATCAGCACGAATGCAGCGATAGAAACAAAGTTAGTCCATTTGCGGGTTTCGCGCAGGTGCTTAATGGCGTAAAGGTCAAGAACGATGTTTTCAGGTTCGTTTGGCTGATGCGGGTGTGGTTGCGGGTCGATTGTCGTGTCCATGGTGGTTTAAGGTTGGTTTATTGAGTGTGATATAAATTGTATTATGATTCTGTACTGGTTGCTCCGGATCTTTTACGCTGCCTGTGATACAGCCAGGTACCGATGAGCGCCATCCATACCGACCAGAAGAGCAAGCGTACTAACCGGAACTCCTGGTTAAAAATATACTCATCCATTAAAAATTTGATAGCTGCGGCTACCAGGAAAAGTCTTATAAAATTCTTAATGTAGGAACGTGCTTTTTGTATGTTCATATGATTAAAATTCAGGTTAGAAAAGAGGCTCACGTGGTGCGATTTTGATGCTGAAACAACCACTCCTTCTCCGATTAACTTTATGGAAAAATAGGTATTTTTTTCGAATTTCTCACTTCGGTGCTTTTCAGGCAGCAGTTTACGTAAAAAACACAGAAACCGCCATAACATATACTTAAACCCAGTTTTTACCAAAAAGTGTATAGTTTTTAGACATCCCCTTTTTCCGGTATTTTTAAAATAGTTCTTGCAAAAACACCTCTTCCGTTTTAACTTAATGTTAATTAATTCAATAGCATATGGCAAAAAGAGAGTATTTTAAAATATTTATTGATGCGGTTGACGTAACCAAATTACATGGTTGCAGCAAGACCCGGGCGTATGAACGTTTGCGGAAAATTTTCAGTCATTATAAGCTTCAGCCTTACCAGCGGGTGAACATTTTCCAGTTTTGTGAATATGAAGGCATCCCTTTAGAACGGATGATTGCACTTATGAAAGAAACCTCAATTATCCCGGCTTCATAACCCAGTTATGGGTTGGCATTACTGATGAAGATCATTTTTTTTTATGATTCAAGTCCTATAATTAACTGATAACTACCTGTTTATTAGATGAACTAAACTCAAATCATGAAAAAAATATTACAATTAATTTTCAGTTACGCGCTAGTTGTCGGTATGATTAGCTGCAATACCAGTGCAGAGAATGCATCCGGGACGGACAGTACAGCCGTGGCTGACCACAAGGGGGGGCAATCTGCTGTTGTGGATGATGTTTCAAGTCCGAATGTGGTACAAATTGCTGCCGGAAGCAAGGATCATTCTACGCTGGTTACTGCCGTTAAAGCTGGAGAACTGGTTGACGTATTAAGTAATGCCGGGCCTTTTACCGTATTCGCTCCAACCAATGCCGCTTTTGATAAATTACCTGCCGGAACAGTGGATGGATTACTGGCACCGGAAAAGAAGGATGCGCTGGTAGATATTCTGCAGTACCATGTGTATGTGGGGGTATTAAAAGCCGAATCTTTTGTTGATGGACAGAAACTGGGGCAGGTAAACGGAGGAAATATCGTGATCACCATGAAGGATGGTAAGCCGCTGATTAATGGAAAAGCAACTATTATAGCGTCTATACCTGCATCAAATGGAATTATTCATGTGATTGACGAGGTGCTTCTCCCACAATAGTATAATTTAGGTTAGTTAGTTGAAAAGAGCATGGCGGAAGCTGTGCTTTTTTGTTTTAGTTTGGTTTTCTTCCCGAAAAAGGAAGGATTTCCGCGCCCAGGGACGGGATAAAAAATCGTCTTATCATATTTAAAAGATCATTATTGCCCTCTATGCCGGGCTGGCATGTTACTTTGACTGGCCAAAGTAACCAAAGCCCTATGCTTTCCGAAGGTGACTCCACACATTTCCACCGCACGTTTAGTATCAGCACAGGCTGGTTTTGTTTAGCTGCAGTGGTTGATGAAATGGTTCTGCTTGAGAAGCACAAAACACTATGCCTTTCCCCCCGCTGGCTTTCACCTGATACTAAACCTGGCTGTCACTGACGGAAAGCATGCATGGCGGCTAGCATCATTATATTAAGAGGATTGTTATAATTAAAACCTTTTAGCACTGCATTGTTCGCTATGCATGAACGCTATGCAGAGCTATTATTTATCCTATCAAAAATCTTCTAGCCATGATGATGCGAGAGCGTGGGGCCGACAAAACGCCGGGCCCGGAGTTTGCCTGCGGGCGGAAGGTTCGTTTTGTCTTGACTTTGGGATACCTTTTTGTCAAGAAAACCTCGGAGCAGTATTGCGGAGAAGCTTGAGTGCCATTGAAAAAAATATAAAACAGACGAAAAACGTATCTAGGCCAATCCGCGGCTATGAGCGGAATGATGATCTTCTTGCCGGTGAGCGGTACTAACCTTCATCTTATCTTTAAAAATTAAAACGATCATTATTGCCCTCAAGCCGGGCAGGCATGTTACTTTTTACTGGCAAAAAGTAACCAAAAGCCCTATGCTTTCCGAAGGTGACTCCACACATATCCACCGCTCGTTTAGTATCAGCACAGGCTGGTTTTGTTTAGCTGCTGTGGTTTATGAAAGGGTTCTGGGGTGAGAAGCACAAAACACTATGCTTTTCCCACCCACGGGCTTTCACCTGATACTAAACCTGGCTGTCACTGCCGGAAAGCATGCATGGCGGCTAGCATCATTATGCTAAGAGGATTTTTTTAATAAAATAATCTTTTACCTGCATAACCCGTTATGCATGAGCGCTATGCTACCCCTCATATTACCAGTATCTGTACCGACGGAGGTTTGTGGCTTCCCTCAGTGCCGGAAAGAATTTCCCCATCAGCAGGCCGCGAGCCAGGAAAAGGGCATTGGCTTGTTTCCCGAAGCGCTGGAATTAGTGCGCCGGAGGAAGCAAGGCGCCGCCCTGGAGCGCTGATGGGGAAATTGTGAGCTGGCTGGTGCGGCAAAGGCACCTTGGGAAGCCACAAGAGTTTTGGTAACTTTTGCGGTCAAAAGTTACTAGGCCAACCGGCGGCCATGAGCCGGACTAAGAATTGTTTTATGATTAAAACAATCATTATTGCCCTCTATGCCGGGGGCATGTTACTTTTTACTGGCAAAAAATGCGAAGCATTCATGAGCTCCTATAAAAACATAAACAACAAGCGAATAACTAACCAAAAGCCCTATGCTTTCCGAAGGTGACTCCACACTTAGCCTCGCACGTTTAGTATCAGCACAGGCTGGTTTTGTTTAGCTGCAGTAGTTTATGAAGGGTTTCGGGGTAAAAAGCACAAAACACTATGCCTTTCCCTC
>DASWTL010000130.1:0-3844 GCA_036402155.1 Sphingobacteriaceae bacterium
AACAAAACATAAACTACAAAGGTCATCAAATACGAAAAAGTTCCTTTTGGGAACTTTTTTGTACCGGAGAGCAGACTTGAACTGCCGTCCGCCAGTGGCGGATAGGAATCCGATGCTAGTGGGGAATGGATTTTATAAAAGCTCTACCAGCTCCTGATTTCAGCCACTTTTCATGTTTAATTGCTTCTTTTTTGCTCTGGAATTCTTTGCTATAAATTAATTTCCAGGGTCTATATTTTGCAGTCCACTCATTGCCAAGTTCATTATGGGATAGAAGCCTGGAAGCTAAATTCGAAGAGAACCCATAATAATGCTTATTATAGGGTTCGGAAAACAAAACATAAACTACAAAGGTCATCAAATACGAAAAAGTTCCTTTTGGGAACTTTTTTGTACCGGAGAGCAGACTTGAACTGCCGACCTTCGGGTTATGAATCCGATGCTCTAACCAGCTGAGCTACCCCGGCGAATAATAGGGCGGCAAAAATAAAGATTTCAAGCTATAATTTGAAATCAATTTAACTTACATGCGGCCACTATTATACATTATTTTTGCGGATAATCAGTCAGTTATCACCCAATTCCGGGGATAAATGCATGCATAAAAAAAGCTATTATATTATTAACGCCATCACCGCATACAGGCTGATCGCCGCTCCATTTCTCCTGATTCTAATTTTGAACGACAATGTGGAAATTTTCCGCTGGTTACTGGCTTTTAGTTTTTTTACGGACGCTATCGATGGTTTTCTCGCACGCAAATACAAGACTGTAAGCCGCTTTGGCGCCCGACTTGATTCCATCGGTGACGATCTTACAGTTGTAGTTGGACTTATCGGGCTTATAACGGTCCAGAAGGATTTTGTTCTCGACCATCTCTACCTCCTTATTATTCTATTTTGTCTGTTTGCAGTTCAAGCCTTTCTTGCCATAAGAAAATACGGGAAAACCACCAGCTTTCATACGTACCTGGCAAAGACAGCCGCGGTGGTGCAAGGGGTTTTTCTTATCCTCTCCTTTTTTTTTCCCGAACCGCTATACCTGCTTTTTTACCTGGCCATCGGCATTACCATGATTGAGCTTGTGGAAGAAATTATCCTTGTACTAATACTCCCCCATTGGAAAATAAATGTAAAGGGTATCTATTGGGTGATGAAAAGCAAGGGTAAAGTAGGATCTACTGAAAAATAAGGAGCGATGAAGAAAGAATATCTTTAATTGTAATTCCCCTGCGCTAACGGCAGCTGTTCCCTGATTTTGTAAGAGGCCCGACAATAGTTGGGTTTTCTTTATTTAAGTCTGTCCTATTGTAAGACAACAGACATGCCTTTGTGTATTTGGCGAGTTTCTTTGTTCTACAATAAAAATCAAAATCATGGATACAAGAATTAAGGCGCTAAGAGTTGTACAGATCCATCAGTATAAAGCCAGCGAAAATCGTTTTTTTCATTGGGTAGCGTCAGTTATGATCTTGTTGCTCATCACATTGGCAACAATTGCATCTAATGCACAACAGTCACCGGTTTTATTTAATAATGTGGATGACAAAGGGGTCATTCTCGATGGATATGACCCAGTTGCATTTTTTACTGATAACAAACCAGTGAAAGGCAATGCCAGTTTCCAGTACAAATATGAAAATGCGATTTATTATTTTGCAAGCCAGCAACATCTGGATCTTTTCAGGGAAAATCCTGAAAAATACAAGCCGCAGTTTGGTGCATGGTGCGCCTATGCTGTTTCGCTTGGGCGTGTCGCGCCGATTGATGTGAATACATTTTCAATAGTTAATGGCAGGCTGGTTGTACAACATAATCAACGTGCAGTGAATGGTTGGAACAAAGATGTGAATGGAAACCTTGCCCTGGCAGACAAATACTGGCCGCAGGTTGCACAGAAACATGGAAAACAGATCACTACCGATGCTGAAAAATCTTTCCTCAACAATACTGATCCTGAAGGTGTCATACTTCAGGGATATGATGCTGTTGCTTATTTCACCCAGATGAAGCCCGTGAAAGGTGCACCGGCATATACTGCCAGGTATAATGGAGCTACATACTGGTTTTCCTCCGAATCAAATGCAAATATGTTCAAAGATCATCCTGATAAGTTTGTCCCACAATACGGATCATTCTGTGGGTATGCGATGAGTCTTAATAAGCTACGTCCTATTGATCCTACTATATTCCAGATAGTCGATGGCAAACTTATTCTCCAGCATACTGCTGATGCATTAAGACAATTTAATAAGGATATTCCTGGAAATACAGCAAAGGCTGACAAAAACTGGCCAGGAAAGATCAGGAAACATGCAGGAAGAAAATTAAAATTCGACAAGCCTGCAAAACCTGTGACTGAAGAAAGTAAATAATTCAAACTGGAGATGTAAAAAATTCTTTAAAAAAAAATCCATTTAAAAAATGAATCTGAATTCTAGCAGGATAGCCACCATACTTTCATTTGCCGCAATGGTATTGATGGCGACCGATTCCAAAAGTCAAACACTTTCATCGAAAAACATATCACTGGAAGGTGCAAAGAAAGTGGTAGGTGAAGCGGTCAGTTATGCAAAAGCAAACAACGCCCCGGGAGGTGCAATTGCCATAGTTGATAACGGGGGAAACCTTGTTTACCTTGAAAGACTGGATGGCACATTTGCTGCTGCTTCGGAGGTGTCGATAAAAAAAGCCAATACTGCTGCTTTATTTAAAGCCCCTTCCGCAAAACTGGAAAATTCCATTAATGGTGGCAGACAGGCACTGATCACAGTGGGTCATACTTTCCTGCAGGGAGGTATTCCTATCATTATCGATGGTCAGGTAGTGGGAGCCATTGGTGTAAGCGGTGCATCAAGTGCTCAGCAGGATGAAGAGATCGCGATTGCTGGAAGTAAAGCAAAATTGGATTAATCATGAAGCGCACATCTTACTACTGGTTGATGAGTGGTATACTTATTGGCACCACCGCCGGGGTCATTCTACAAAATATTCCTGCCGGTATCTGCCTGGGTTTAGCGGTCGGGTGTTTAACCATGCTACTATCATTTTCATCCATTGAAAAGTAAATACAGGAAATTACTTATGTTCAGAATATACACTTTCGTAAAGATCTACGCATTGATCCTGGCGGCTATTCTTACAGCGATTGCGGTCTCTGGCCAGGAATCCAGACAACTATCGGTTGCAAAACCCCAGGCAATCGCTGACCTGCGTACTACAGAGGGAGCATCCCTGGTAAATGCAAAATGGTATATCCAAGGAGCACATGTCAGGGAAAAGGAATTTCACTTACCTGGCTCGGTAAAAGGTGGAGATGCATTATTATTATATCCTACGGGAAAGTCTACAAAAACACACTCTCTCCACCCACAAATTGGAGAAAAAGATTTCGACGCTGCATTTAAATCCATATCCCCTCTTTCTCTCGAGTCCAGGGAAGGAAAAGGACTTTTATCCTTTGCATGGTACAAAGTAGAATTGACTTTGCCCGCGGTAATTGGGAAATTGAATGTTTCAGGCGCTACGGCGGTATTTGAAATTGTGATGGATGATTATAGCGAGATATGGGTTAATGGAAAACAGGCAATGATATTTGGGCAAACCGGAAATGGTGTGATCCCTGGATACAACAATAGAAACCGTGTAATACTTACTGAAAATGCAAGACCCGGCGAGAAATTTATCATTTACATTCTTGGCATCAATGGCCCCCTGGGCAAACTCCCTGAAAACTATATATGGATTAGAAATGCAGTCATTGATTTTTATGAAAAGGGATTACCGCTGCCCCTCGGTTGGAATGATGTAGGAAAAATACATGTGATAGATCCCAGCTTGAATAC
>DASWTL010000131.1:0-14975 GCA_036402155.1 Sphingobacteriaceae bacterium
ATCATACACTGTCTCACAACAGAGCCCTGCAAACTCAGAAGATTATTGAACAGGCATTAGCCAGGGCGGGAAAAAATAGCGTAAAGTTCGAGAGCTCAGGTTTTGGTGAAGATCAAAGCAGATCGCCATTTGAGAATAATCTTCCGGAAGAACGTTTTTACAATAGAACAGTGATCATCGATATTATTCCCACAAATTAATACACACACATACTAATAAAGGAAGGAGCAATCCTCCCTTTATTTTCATATTTAAGTATTTATACGTGCTCTTCTGAAAAAAATACTTTCAGTTCAAAATAGAACTACCGGAGCTGGAATCCATGTTGACACTATTTAAATGGCTATAATAGTAAAATCAGGTGATTGATCGGAGGATACGACGCAATAAATAAAAAATTGCTAGCTGTTAATTGCGTACTATTACATAAAAAAATGGAATCCAACATCCCCAAGCTGCTACAAAAGAAGAGAAAGATTATTATAGAATTATGGATAAAGAATCAGCTTTCTGAATCGGGGTTAAGAGAAGATCTGATCTCAAATGAAGAGATCAGACAGCAATCTGAAGAATTGGTTGATTCATTTGTTACCAGTTTAACCCAGGGGAACATCAATGACGTAAATTCTTCGGATTTTGATGCCGTTATAGAGATCCTTTCCGGAATTTCAATAACCAGGGCAAGACAAGGCTTTAGCCCAAGAGAAACAGGGTCCTTTATTTTCGGATTGAAAGAAGCGTTGCTGCAATTATTGCAACAGGAAATCAAAGATGATCAGGAGGCGCTTTTTCAGGCAACCATTAAAATAAACCGGTTAATTGATTATTTCAGTGTGATCACCTTCGAAACCTTTATAAAGGGGCGGGAAGAGGTTATTTTACGGCAGATGGATGAGATTGCAGAAATCTCGACCCCGGTAATACGGGTTTGGGATGGGATTTTAGCTATGCCAATCATCGGTACCCTTGACAGTTCTCGAAACCAGGTAGTAATGGAGAACTTGCTGCAGGAGATAGTAGAAACCGGCAGCAGCATTGCTATTCTTGACATATCAGGTGTTCCTGCCGTAGATTCACTTGTAGCTCAGCACTTAATAAAAACGGTAAGTGCAACCAGATTAATGGGCGCGGAATGTATTATCAGCGGAATACGCCCAGAAATAGCTCAAACCATAGTGCATTTAGGAATTGACCTGTCCAGCATCATAACTAAAGCCACTCTTGCAAGTGCATTAAAGTTTTCATTTCAGGCTCTTAAACTGGAAGTAAAAAAGATACCTGTATTAAAATCAACATAAATAAAACATGGAGAAAATTCCTATTCTTAAGATGGGGCCATATTTATTGGTGACTATACAGGTTGATCTTTATGACCGGCTTGCCTTGTCGCTGGAATCGGACCTGGTTCAGATGGTTAATAAAACCAGTGCGAAAGGTGTACTTATTGATATATCTGCCGTTTCAATTGTCGATTCCTTTATGGGAAGAATATTTGGGAATATTGCCAATATGTGTAAAATTCTTGATGCTGAAACCGTAGTAGTTGGCATGCAGCCGGCTGTTGCTATCACCCTGATAGAGCTGGGACTTCCTTTAACCGGAGTATACACAGCGCTAAATGTAGAAAAAGGTATGACACTGTTAAATTCCAGGATTGAGATTGAATCAGATGATATAGAGGACCTGGATACCGATGATAACCACGCTGTCTAAAGATGTAATGCAAATTATAAAAGATCAGGATGTGGTACCCTTCAGGAACCGTGTAAAAGAGTATGCGGAAATAATTAAAATGAGTCTTATTAATCAAACCAAGCTCATTACCGCAGCCAGTGAATTAGTCAGAAATATGCTTAAATATGGGATGGGCGGCGAAACGGTTATTGAGGTAATTTCAAAAGGCACCGATAAGGGAATTCGTTTAATATTTACAGATAAAGGTCCGGGGATAGCTGATATTGATTTAGCAATGAAGGATGGGTATTCTACAGGTAAAAGCCTGGGACTGGGTTTACCCGGCGCCAGGCGGCTGGTAAATGAATTTAGAATTACCAGTGAAATTGGCAAGGGAACTCAAGTGGAGATAATTAAGTGGAGTAATGGATAGTGCAATACACACAAGCTATTTTGTAACGGACAGAAGTTATTTTTCTTTATTAAAAAAGGATATTAACAAAAGGGCCATTGAGGCAGGTTTTAACGCAAAAAAGCTGGGCGAGCTGGATATTATTGTCTCTGAAATGACCTCTAATCTGCTTAAGTATGCAGATAAGGGCGAATTGCTGATGTGCATTGCCGGTGAAAAAAATAATGAATACCTGGAACTGATTTATATTGACAATGGTCCCGGTATATCGGATCCTGAACGAATGCTGGTTGATGGAATGTCAACAGCCAGTACCACCGGGCATGGATTAGGGAGCATAAAACGGCTTTCTGATTTTTTTGAAATATACAGTATGCGGGGGTGGGGTACTATCATGCTGTGCAGGATATTTAAAAACGCAGCTCCAAAAATTAAAATAAAACCGAAACACTTTTTACTGAGATCACTGATAGTTGCCAAACCAGGGGAAACAGTTAGCGGAGACGGAAATACATATAAACTCACATCAGATTATTTCAAATTATTGGTGGTCGATGGACTTGGGCATGGCGTTGATGCGCACCAGGCAACTGTTGAAGCTTGTTCTGCATTTAATTTGTGTATCGATAATGATCCGGTTGAAATCATCCGGTTTATCCATAATTCAATAAAAAAAACCCGTGGAGCAGTGGGCACTGTTGTGGTATATGATATCCGGAATAAACTTTGGAAGATAGCCGGAGTGGGAAATATATCTACGCGTATGATGAGCTATGTGGATACCCGTAATTTCATGTCCTATAATGGAATAATCGGTCATAATATGCCGGCTACTATGAAAAGTCAGGATGTTTCCGCAGTAGAGCTTCAACAAATTATTTTATGCTCTGACGGTTTGAAAGCAAAATGGGATAGCCATACCTATCCGGGAATAAATAAATACGATCTGTCTGTTCTTGCGGCAGCGTTGTATAAAGATTATGCAGGAAAAACAGATGACATGTCTGTTGTTGTCGGAAAAGTTTATTAACATGTTTGAACTGGTTAATCTTACCCTCGAAAATGAGATGGACCTGGTCCTCGCTCAAAAAAAGGCTGTTAAAGTTGCGGAAATTTTAAAGCTGACACTTTCTACACAAGCAACATTTGCCACTGCTATAACCGAGCTTTGCAGGGTAGTGATTGATTTTACTGACACCGGTATTCTATGTTTGGGGCTTATCCAGGAAAGCAACAGGTACTCTTTAACCGGCACAATTAAATATCAAACGATACCAGATTCGAAGATTTCGGAAGAAAGCTATTATTATGCAAAAAAGCTGGTGCCAACGTTTACTATAACATTAGTGGAGGAGAATGAGGTTATAGAAGTAAGAATAAGTCTGCCAAGGTCAATAGGCCTAAACCGTGAAAAAATCCTAAACATCCAGGATTTTTTTATAAATGAGCCACCCATATCTGCTTATGAAGAGATCAAAAAAAGAAATTTCGAATTATTTCTTATCGCAGAAGATAAAAATGCGCAGCTAAAGCAATCTAAATATATTGATGATAAACGGAATGAGTTTATTTCAATAGCCAGCCATGAGTTAAAGACACCGATAACAATAATAAAGGCATTTACCCAACTTGCTCTTTCTAAAAAAACTCAGTGCAGTGATCAGGTGATAGATTTCCTGATGAAAATTGATGCGCAATCTACCAAGCTGAAAAACCTTGTTCAGCAGTTGATGGACTCGGCTAAAATTGAAAATGGAAAATTAGAGTATAATTATCAGGTAGTTGATTTTAATATATTTATTGAAGAGACTACCTTTCTGATTACTCATTTATTACCAGCTCACAGGTTAATTATAGATGTGGGCCCGAATGTGCAGGTGAAAATTGATAGAGAACGTATTGACCAGGTACTTACTAATTTAATAAGCAATGCCGGGAAATATTCTAAAACAGGAAGTCTTGTAACCTTAAGAACTGCTGTTTCGGCGGAAGGCGATCTTACTGTTTCTATTGATGACGAAGGAATCGGAATGTCAAAGGATAATATGGAGAAGGCATTCGAAAAATTCCACAGGGATGATGAAGTAATTAACAGATATGCAGGTCTGGGTATGGGACTTTATATCGCATCAGAAATAATTAAAGATCACAGCGGTAAAATGTGGGTGGAAAGTATTAAAGGTGAAGGGTCAACTTTTTATTTTTCATTGCCCTGTTGTGCAGCTGTTGAGGTCTGATTTCTTGATTTGTTTACCGGTTTTTGCGTCAAAAATCATGGTTTATGCAATAGATTGTACATTTTTTAATTAATTAAAACTTTAACGCACTTAAACTGTAAAACATATACTACCTATATATACCTCCAAGATTTAAGTGTCTCCCGGAGTAATTAGAAGATGTTTAAACCTTTTAAATGATCTTGGTTATGGAAATTAGTAAGGACGTTAAACATTATAAGTTTATCAACAGTGAAACTGATCATATCATTTTTTACCTTTCAATTCCTGAAAATGAGCAGGAGCCTGAAAAGGTATTGGAAGCTACCCGGCAAAACCTTGCATCTGAAAAAGGCATCTATGTGAATAATATTTATTATGCATTATCGGATGATAGTGACTTTGATGAATAATATTGCTATTTATTTTTTTTTGGCTGCTTCTTCTCTACTTTTTTCTGTTGCTCCATGGTTCTCTGTTCAGCCTGCTTTACTTCATCTTTTTCTGAAAGAGGACCTTCAGTTTCGAGCGTGCTTTCTTTTATAGATTTTCGGGCATGTGTGTTAATGGTTCCTTCAATTCCGGGCTGTAAAGGCAAAAAATAGAAAGTCCACTTTTCGGAAGATTTTTTAATGGAAATATGGTGAATTATCTGCTCTGCGGAATTATAATTGTAAAAGGAGGAAAGATGGGAAATTTGGTGTCTCATAGTCATAATATTAGTAAAAGAATAACCGTTGTTACACTTTCTTGTTTTCCCCTTGCTTAAATTAGGACATTATATTAAACCAGTAAATGTAAACTCTTTCCATTAAACAGGGTTTCTATAAAATTAATCCCCAACCAATAATTCATAAACTCTAAATAAAGACTTAAAGATTTTTAATTTCACATATGCGAATTCCAATTGAAAGACATCAAATTAAAGTTTATCCGGATGCTAAGCGTGTAATAGCCAGGTTCTTTTTTAACGGCGAACAACGAGCTAAGGAGGTGATTACCAGGGTGATGAATTTAAGTGACAAGGAGGTTTTTTCTATAATCTCCCCTCTGTTACAGGAATATTCAAGACGACACAGGAACATCACAAAGGTATTATACCGACATTGTAACAAACTGAAAAGTATTATTGAGAGCCTCGAAATCTCATTCGAAGAGCTTAATTCTCAAAGAAAATTACTTATTGGGTCATATTTTACCCATGAGTATTCTATTGAATCAGCTGCTTTTTTTAACCCCTCTATTGTAGAAGATCCGGACCAGTCTGAGCTTGCCGACGGACAAAAGAGATTGATTATAAGCTTTAGAGCGGTAGGTGAGGGACATATTTCCTCCATTGCATTCAGAAGAGCTATTATTGATAAAAATAACACCATTCAGGTGCTTCCTGTAGGAAACTATGTAGATGAAGCTGAAATCATACGGAGCGCGATATACGACCGGAACTTGTTTTTTGAAAAAGCGGCTACTGCCCGAATTAGTGCCGGAGTAATTGCCGAACTGAAGGAAAAATTTGAAGAAGAATTTGAGTACTCTACATTAAGACGTGTAGTGCTGGATGCACAGCGGACCCAAACAGATGACAGGCGAAAGCTTGAATATGAAAAAGTACTCTGGCTATCTGATTCATATAATGAGATTAGTTTTTCCCTGGATACAGACATCTCAGACCGTGTTATATTTCCAATATCAGAATTGGAACGTAAGGGAATTGAAGATGCCCGGTTTGTGAAATTTACTGACGACGATGGCAAAATTGTTTATTATGCCACATATACGGCTTATGATGGCGCGTTAATTATGCCTAAGTTGCTTCAAACCTCCGACTTTTACGATTTCAATATCCGGCCCCTGCATGGTGCCGGAGCGCAGAATAAAAACCTGGCCCTGTTTCCCCGCCGTATTAACGGAAAATATGCCATGATGTCGAGAATAGATGGTTGTAATAATTACATCATGTATTCAGATAACATTAATCTCTGGGAGAATCCGGTTCGTTTGCAGGAGCCGATGAACCCATGGGAGTTTACTCAGATTGGAAACTGCGGATCGCCCCTTGAGACTGAGCTTGGCTGGCTGGTAATTACACATGGGGTGGGACCCATGCGAAGATATTGTCTGGGCGCTACATTATTAAAACTGGATGATCCGTCAATTGAAATAGGAAGATTGAAAGAACCCCTTTTAGTTCCTAATCATGATGAACGTGAAGGCTATGTACCTAATGTGGTCTATTCCTGCGGCGCTATTCTGAACAATGGGAAGTTGATCCTGCCTTATGGGCTCTCCGATTATTCTTCTTCATTTGCTACGGTAGATCTGCAAACTCTGCTGGATAAGGTTATAAGCGATTCAACCAGTTAGAGAATCGCTTCATAAACACTCAGATAATCCTGGATCATTTTTTCCTGTGAAAATTGATCCAGGGACCATGAGCGGCAGTTTTCACGGTTAATTGTATGAATATCAGTAAGTGCTTCTACAGCTTCATCAACTGAATTGACCAGGAAACCTGTTTTTCCGGGTAATACCAGTTCGGGCATAGAACCCCTGTTAAATGCCATAACAGGAGTACCACACATCATAGCTTCCGCCACACTGAGACCAAATGGCTCGTCGAAATTAATTGGATGCAGTAAGGCAAGGGCATTTCCAAGAAGCTTATTCCTTGCTTCCGGACCGGCTTCACCGATAAATGTAATTTCATCGTTTAACCATGGCTTGATTTTTTCATCAAAATAACTTTGTTCCTGAATAATACCTGCAATTATCAGCTTCCTTTTACTTTTTCTTGCAATCTGTATTGCTTCGTAGGTGCCTTTATCATGATGTATCCTTCCGAAATAAAGCAGGTAATCTTCCGGATGCTGACAAAATGTAAAGTCGCTGGTCTTAATGCCGTTATAAACTGTTTTTATATAATTCAGATCCGGTATCCGGTTGGCATTACTAATTGAAACATAGTGCGTTTTATCATTGTATTTTTTATAAACGCGCACTATCCTTTCTGATGAAAATCCATGAATGGTGGTAAGTACAGGTGTTGATATCAGTCCGGAATAGGTTAAAGGCAGAAAATCGAAATTATTGTGTATTATATCGAAGTCTGAAGCTTTTTCCATGAGGTTGCTGATGTGCAGACATTCCAGCACTTTGGCATCCTGTGAGCGGTCTTCCTCATAACCCGTTTTTACAACCCAATCAAGCTTGCCTGCCGTTAGCGAGTCGGAAGTAGCAAACAACGTAACATCTGCACCGGCAGCAACCAGTCCTTCAGCAATATTGGATGAAATCTGCTCCCATGGTCCATAATGTCTGGGCGGCGTACGCCATGCAACAGGGGCTAAAACAGCTACTTTCATTTTAACATAACAGTCTCAAGTTTGCTGCTGTCATGTTTATAATTGTAATCGTTTTTAAAAGCAAGCACAACGGTTAAATGCGATATAAGATATGCCAGTGTGCTTTCAGCGCCCTGGTTACGGTTAACGCCGGTTAATTGTAAGCCATCACAGCATCCCTTGGTTTCATGATCATATAAAGGCGCTCTGAGCGAATTTTCTCCGAGGAACCACAAGTAACCCTTAAACATTTTTTTCATGTATTGCGGATCGCCGGTTACTTTATACGCTTGTGAATACATCAACACCATAGCCATAGTTTCAATGGCTTGCTGGTCATTCAGGGGCATTTCGCCATCTCTGAAATACCAGCCGTTATTTCCTACCGGATTAAGATATTTGGTATTTACAGTAAGCATTTCCAGGAATTTCATGGTTTCCAAAGCAGTATGGAGAACTTTCTCATCGCCTGTTATTTCACTTGAATGAAATAATGCCAGTGGAAGAATAGCATTGTCATAAGTCAGGTGATTCTCAAACCATTGCCAGTTTTCACTATGCGTATTCTCGTATGCCGCCATTAGTTTGGCGGTGAGGCTTTGCAGAGCCTGGATCATTTCATTATCTGAAGCATGCTCTTTTAAATAATAGCTTATACCGATGATCGTATTGCTTATTCCACGTAAATAGGTGAGATTGTTAAAATGTGGTACCGCATTCCAGAATAATTCCCGGCCAAATTCTGCACTTTGATTATTTGGAGCATGGCTTATCAGGTAACCTAATGCCCATATAGTTCTTCCAAAAGCATCTTCAGAGCCAACTTCATCCAGATACTCGCCGCTGTAGCTTAAAAAATTTCTAAATTGGCCGTTTTCCTGCTGCATATAATGCAAAAAGCTCATGTATGATGGCAGCAGACTTAATGCATCTTTGCTTTGATCCAGCTCATATGCCATGAGTGCCATAATTAGCGCCCTGGCATTATCATCAACACAATATCCTTCTTTCCAGTTTGGGATGCCGTATTTTGCATGCTGGATAATTCCGGTCTTGTCTGTTAAACGTTTAACGTAATCAAGGCTGAATTCCGGCATGATCTCAGGATCCATAATCTGGCTGAGTATCTGATCGCTCAAATCGGGATTATTAATTGCATTCTTTAACAATTTGATATATCCCCTTCCGATAACCGGCCACCTCAGTTTAAGTCCATACTCATAAGCATTTGCCTTCAGTGTACTTAATTTATTTGGATGGTCATAAAGTGTATTAATGATGGTGGCCAGGTTCTGGTGATCCTTAAAATTAAACAGATGACCGCGGTTATCCTTAAGCAATTCGGTAGCATGCCAGTACGGTGTTGATATCACAGCTGCTCCGGCACCTACAGCGTAGGATAGTGTTCCGCTGGTTATCTGAGCCTCATTTAAATAAGGGGTAACATACATGTCGGTTGCAGTAAGATAATTGATCAGATCATCTTCCGAAACGAATTTATTTATAAAAGCTACGTTTTCATGAACATTCAGCTCTAATGCAAGCTCCATTAAATATTCACGATATTCTTCACCGCAACTTTTTAGTACCCCCGGATGTGTATTACCAAGTATAACATATAAAACATCCGGATGCTTGTGTTTAATTGCCGGCAGTGCTTTTATAACTGTTTCAAGACCTTTATTTCTGCTTAATAAGCCAAATGTGAGTAGCACCTTACGGTTTTTAAACAGCGGCAGTTCTTTAACAGGATTTACTTCCGGCGCCTCAAGATCAGGTACACCATGTTCAATATAACTTATTTTATCAGCTGGAATATTATAAATATCAGTAAGAAAACCGATAGCGCACTGTCCCATTACCACCAGCTTTGCTGATCGTCTGGCAAGTTCCTGAATAATTACTTTTTGCAGGTACGAAGGTTTTTTTAATACTGTATGTAAAATGGTGATGATGGGTTTTTCGATCTGGTTAATAAAGGGAAGTACATAAATTCCGCTTTCTCCACCATAGATGCCAAATTCGTGCTGCAAAATGCAGGCGTCAGCATCACTTGTGTTTATAAAGTCAGCTGCTTTATTATAATCACCAAGATGTTGTTGTCTTAAAACATGCTTTACTTCACCAGGATAGGAATAATCTTCAGTACTATCGGAATCATTTATTGCAACCACAAAACCTGTTTCTTCTAAAGGTTTTCCATTAAAATTTGAAGTAATAGCGCTGATCAGATTTTGATTAAATGTAGCAAGTCCGCACTCACGTGGCGGATAGGTAGATATATAGGCAATTTTCATGTTTTTTAGTAACATTAATTAAAGGAGACTGTTTGACAATTCTATTAACTAATACTTAAGCATGTCTTTATAACAGCGAAACATAACAGTTGGTTTACCTGAATTTGTGTAAGAACGCTTAAAAGGGCCTTTTTGCCAAAAAGAGATTGTGTAAGTTTCATGTAATTTTTTCTGCTTATGGTTAAAGATTCAATAGCTTTATATAAACGTATCAATAGACTTACTTATGAGAAAACTCTTACTGACCATGGCAGCAGCTTTTTTAATGAGCTCATTATATGCTTCTGCTCCCGATTTTTTTAACGGAGATTCTATAAAGTCAGATATTAAAAAGAAGCCGGTTATTGTCTGGCAGCCATCTCACCAAACCAATACCGGGAAAGATTTTAGTGAAGCTGCTGTATGTAATGGAATTGTTGAAGCTGCCATGAAGGCAAGTCCCGGATTGAAGGAATATAAAGTTTGGAGCTTTGGGCGGAAAAATCTTCATCATCCCGATGTTGGAAGCAATACAGTCATCGGGCATACTTCGGCCATAATTGATGGGAAAATATCCGGATACGCTTATGAAATTCAAAGATCTAACAAAAAATCACCGGCGGTATTTATATCAGTTCACAACAACGGAGCCACCAACCGGCATGCGGTATGGGGTTTTATTCATGATGGAGACCGGTATGAACCTGAGAACCGTGACCTGGCTGCGCGGCTGATAAAAGCTATCAGCAATGCCACAGGTCTTGAAAACCGGGGTGTATTTCTGGATAGTTCAACAGGTAGAAATGACTATGTCTGCAAAAGTTCAGGAAAACGGGCGTTTTACAGTTTGGATGAGAATGTAAATAATGCTCCTTATCGGGTACTTCTTGAAATCGGGGACAATGCCATCAGCAAAGCCTTCCTGGAGGACCCTGTAAACCAAAAGAAAATGGGAGAGGCCATTAAACGGGTGCTGGCTGCCTGGCTAAAGGAAAAGGGATTTAGGTTGTAGGTTATGTTGTAAGTTGTAGGTTGTGAGATGTAGGTTGTAAGTTGTGGGTTTGAGTGCACTATTAAATACTCCACTACCGAAACTACCGGCTAACCGGCTTTGGAATAACCACCATACTTTCATGCCCGGCAGCATCAACTGATTGTACACCGAAGATGAAGTTGTCTTTTGAATAATTCAGGGTAGCTTTAATATCATTTATAAAAAACTTTTTTTGCCATACAGGACTGCTTGTTTCCCGCATAGTTACATAATATCCAAGTGGTTTTTCTCCTTTCGGCGTTTCCCATTGAAGGGTAGTACGGTTGGTGAGACCGGAAGTAAGAACAGAAACATTTTGGGGTTTTTGAGGCGCCAGGGCTAGGTTTGCCAGCGAAACGAGATTCATCCTGGTAACTTTCTGAGTATAGGTATAATCCACAAAATCAGGAAGATCGCCGTATTCGATACCATTTTCTGTACGTACATTCTGATGCTGGCGGGTAAAATCTTCGTTCATTTCGGTTACCCGGATGGCGGAAAATCCCTCACGGGAAAAGGCGGTGTGATCACCTCCACGCAGGTATCTGTCTTTACGGTAGATGAGTTTTACATCCAGCTGGTCCACATACCGTTCACCAACTTCTTTCAGATAGCGGGCAAATTGCCTCGCTTGGCTGTCATTTTCTCCACCGGTGCTTGAACGCAGAAGAGCGTCTTGTTCTGATTCCATAGCTGGTACGCCCTCGCTGAATACACGTACACTGCGGTTGTCTTTCAGTCCGGTTTCCATACCATACGTGTTGCCGATGATATCATTGGTGATCATGCCCTCTACATTCCATTTTTGTTTTTTTGCTCTTTGGGCCAGGTGCGCTGCTCCATACAACCCCTGCTCTTCGGCAACAAGAGCGCCGAAGATAATGGTTGCATTAAATTTATATTTACTCATTACCCTCGCCATTTCCATCACGGCTGCTGTACCTGAAGCATCGTCATTAGCGCCCGGAGCAAAGCTTTTTGAATCCATTACGTCTGAAGCTCTGGAATCATAATGTCCGGTAACAATGAATATCCGGTCATCCTCCGGATCAGAGCCCGGCAGAATGGCCAGTACATTTTTCATGGCTACAGGAGCGGTTATACGCCTGCCGTCAGCAGGTTGGATGAACGGGTCGAACTTCACCTTCAACCTCTCATTACTGGCTTTGGCATATCTCTCCAGTTCCGATTTTATCCAGTTTCTGGCGGCGCCGATCCCGGTTGTGGCACTGGTAGTATCACTTAAGCTATGTCTGGTCTGAAAAGTTACCAGTTTGCGCACGATAGCTTCAATGTTTTGTGCTGAAACTTCGGATGACATTTTTTGAATCTGCGGATCAGGTATGCTGATCAAATTCTGACTGAAACCTGAACCGGATATGATAAGAAACAGGATACTTGATAGAATATTTTTCATGAGGGTAACTTCTATACTAATATACCGTGGTTTAAATAACTTGTGTGGTTTCACAAGAAAAACCTTGAACCCATGAGGGTTAAAAACTTGTAACTCTAATCTTCCAGTTTCACCTCTCCGTTAAAACCCTTATGTGAGTCGGGAAGAGATTTTACGATTCAGATTTACGAAGTTTTAAAAACTTCGTAAATCTGAGGGGTTAGAGTATTTTAAAACTATAATACCATTAGCTTATTTTGCCATAACCGGTTGTGTCCACGCCGTTTCAACATCACCCTCCTGGTAGGGGTTTTCTTTCGCCTTAGTTGAAATTACTTTAGACCTGACATATAAATTCTTATTACGGACCTTATATTCAGCATGATTTCCTTTAACTTCCTTCAGAAGAACTCCTGCTTTTTCTTTTCCTTTTTTTGCACCCCAGAACTGGATCGTATAATCAACTCCTGCTTCAGGCTTAACTTCTACTTTCAGTTTACGGTTATCAAACTCGAGGGTCTGCAGTTCAACTCCGGTCGTGGAATAGAAATCGCCTTTTTCCATGGCTTCAATCAGCGATGCCGGATTCAGTTCTTTAGCCCGTACCATGATCCAACCGCGACCCGGGTTACTGGCGCCGATTTTATATTCCAGATAATGATGGGCATCGTCAGTTGCCAGCCCGTAGATCAGATCCCGGCCGGTTTCAATATAATGGATCAGTAGCTTATCCCACAATTCTTCCATGCCCATAGTGGTTGAATCTCCATAGTTATGTACATGCGGATGCCCATTATATACCTCAAAGAAACGGTCACCTTTCAATTGCATCATATCTTCCAGCTTGATCGCCCATTGAAAATTGGGATGATTGATGTGTGCGAACATGGGCTCTCCGGTACGTTTACGTTGTTCATAAACCTGGTCGATATTGTTTTGCATTACCTCCGCCACGCTGTTTCCGCCCTGCGGTTTGATCAGTTCTTTGAGGTTAATTGCACCCATATGAATAGGCTTGTTCTTGTATTTATCTGTTATCTCTTCAGCAGGAATAATAAGAAACTTGTCTTTTTCTTCAAACCTGGGTTTGTATTCTGCGAGGGTTTTAAGTTTAACGCTTATTTTTCCGGCAGAATCTGTTTTATAGGTAACCCAGTCTTTACCATATTTCTCCAGATATTCCCGGAACCGGGCCTGGCGAAACGGCTGAGCAGGCAGGGTAACCCACTTTTCTCCATCCCCAAGCGAATTATGGTCAGACAAGGAAATAAAATCATAACCATGTGATTTATACCACTCCATGATCATTTCAGGGAAATCATTTCCATCACTCCACAGCGAATGGGTATGCGTATTTCCTTTAAACCACTTTAGTTGTTGGTCTTGTGAAAATGCTGAAATGGGAAGGAGAATGATAAGAAAAATAAATATCCGATTCATTTTGTATTTCTATGAGTTTAACAGAGCAAGATACAAAAACCCATAATATTCCGGGTGCTTAATACGGATTAGAATATGTTTTGTAGCGTTTTTGTCAACAGTAACGTATCGACATCTAACAAATGTATTCATTAAAAGACTTTACTATGAGAATTTTCAAAACCTATTTATTCATTGCTGGATTTTTTATTGCCGGTATTTTACTTTCTGCCTGTAACAAAACGGATGATAATGATAATCAACCTATTTCAGCTTTAACGGTAATTAATGCTTTTTCAGGCGTAGCTTCAATTGATTTTTTCCTGGATAACAACCGGGTCAATACTAACGCCTGGGAGTATAAAGTGAGCAGCGGATATTTTAATATTTATCCGGGAATAAGAAATGTTAAGATAACCAATGGGCTGAGTTCTAATCAAACGCTGGTGAGAGCAAATTATGACTTTCCTGCAGGAAGATACATTTCTTTGTTTATTGCCCCTAAACTGGAAACCAACGCTGACTCTGCCATTTTTGTAGTAGCTGTAGATTCATTGGTTCAACCCGAAGCAGGAAAAGCAAGCCTCAGGTTTGTGAATTTGACCCCTGGCACGCGTAAACTCGACCTGTTGGTAAAAGGTTCTACTGATGCGCTTTTTAGCAACAAGGCTTTTAAAGAGGTAACAGGTTTTACTTCTGTCAGTCCATCTTCCAATTTTATCCTGCAAATTCGTGAAAATGGAACGGATGGATCTATTAAACTGGAATTACCGTCTTTCGAATTAAAAGCTGGTAAAATATATACGGTGTACTCAAATGGGTTATGGAATGGCACAGGATCATCAGCTTTCGGTGCTAATGTGACAATAAACTACAATTAGAGAGATATCACTATAATGGAAAGACTTTACGAAGTTTTGATAATTTCGTAAAGTCTTTTTTTTTGTTTCGGTGCTTACCGAAATGAAAAGATATAACTCTCCTTGCAAATCCACGCCGTTTTTCGTATATTAGTGTTGGTTCCTGGTTTTGCAAGGATACTCCTTTCTTCTTTTGCAATTCATTCAATAATATCTCCCGCAAGGTCCGTGTTAAATTCCCATAACTCCACCATAACTCCACCATAACTCCACCTAAAGTCCACCTGAAGTCCACGTCAAGTCCACCCTTCCTTGTAGTTTCCCGGTAGCTTTCTGTATGGTTTCTTC
>DASWTL010000132.1:0-11803 GCA_036402155.1 Sphingobacteriaceae bacterium
TAAATCCAGATAATTTCAATACAGATTATAATACCTGATTAAGTTTGTTCCTATAAAAACATTATTACAATTATGACGCCTGCTGGTTTACCTCCCTGAGGTAACAGGAACCTTCATCCTGCAATGTTACAAATGTAATTGTTTGGCTGAAGAAGTAACTATTAATTGGCAATCGCCATAGTTCGTACCTGCTGATCTGCTCCGTTTTGCAAGCGTGCATAATATATTCCTGAAGAATATCCTTCATTCTCAAAAGAAACTTTGAATCGACCTGGTGGCTGCACAGAATCCAAAAGAGTTTTTATTAACCGTCCCTGCACATCAAAAACCTGGATAAGGGTATGGCCTCCGGCAGTTTCATATTCAACTGTGGTTGACTGCTGAAAAGGGTTTGGATAGTTATCGATTAATTTTTTTCCTGCATTCAGATTTGGTGAGAGTGGATTACATGAAGCGGAACTGCTGATTACGGGAAGACTCTGGAAATTCTTAAGCATGACATTATTCAGCGTTTCATTTGGCACACAAAACCAATGCTCCAATATGGAGGCATAAATTGAACGAAAATCATATTGCATCGGCACGTTATCACCTACGTTTACCGTAGTTGAAATTACCGGACTGGTGCCTAACACTCCCTGTTGCACATGATCTCCGAAAACAAATAAGGGTGCTGCGGCACCATGATCTGTTCCTCCGCTTGAATTGGATTTTATTCTGCGCCCAAACTCAGAAAACGTCATCCCTATTACTCTTTTTGAAGCGCCTAAATATTTCAGATCATCCATAAAGGCTTTTACCGCATCAGAAACCCGTTGCAAAAGAACAGCATGATTCCCTGTTTCTGTGGCGCCAGTATTAACCTGCAATGAATGGGTATCAAAACCGCCTATACTAACCATATAAACTCTCGTTTTGAGTCCCCCTGCAATTAATCTTGATACTATTTTCAGCTGATCAGCCAGAGAATTACCTGCAGGATAAGGCGACTGTTGTGTTACCTTGCCTGCTGCAGATTTTATAACATCCGCATATTGCTGTGTCTGCTGTGAAATTCGCCGAATATAGGTAAGCTCCTTACCTGCCGGAGTATTGGGAGCAGGATCCTGTATACCATTGATCAGGTTATAAAAGTTAACAGGATCAGAAATTGCCAGGCCCATATTCACGGAAGGCCCCTGAATGGCCGGAGAGATAAATGAACCGATCTGGATAGCAAGCGGATCGGGCATAATGCTATTCGGATAATCAACCGGGTAATTAGGGTACTCTTCATTTAAATATCTCCCAATCCAGCCTGAAGGTAATGTTTGGTTTGAATCGGCTCCTGTGAGCCATATATCGGTTGCCCGGAAATGAGAAAAATTGGGCTGCGGATATCCTACAGATTGAATGATCTGCAGTTTACCTGAATTAAACAAATTCTGTAATCCCGTCATAGCGGGATGCAATCCGGTTTTTGTGATCCCGTCAAGCGTTAATATCTTATTCTCAGGCAGTATAATATTTGAGCGTGCTTTTGCAAGATTATCATACTGATCAAGCGGAATCACCATATTTAACCCGTCATTGCCACCGTTCAATTGTATCAATACCAAAACATGATCTGTTTCCAGGTTTCCGGCGGCAAGGGCGGAAAACAATGGAGAGCTTCCGAATGCCTTCATACTGAAACCATTAACCAATGACGGAAGAACTACTCCGGCAGGCAATGCTGTGGTGATGAATTTCCTGCGATTCATGATAATTGATATTCTGCCAGATTCATCAGATATTTGAAGAAAGCCTGCAGCCTGGTTGTTACAATAGATTTGGTCATCGTATTACCCGGCGCATTTTTATAGTTTTGCCAGGCATCCGTCCAATAAAAATCAGTTGATTGCCCTGATAATAATATGGATTTCAAAAAGTCTTTCAACTGCTGAGAAACCGGATTTCCGTATAATAAATCGAGAACATCCATGATCAGAATGTTTGGGTCCTCAGGTTTAGATAAATTATTAATAAAAGCGATCGGATCAATTACTATTTTTTTTCCATTACGTGTATAACCTGTTCCAATCATTCTATCGCTAAACTGACTTCGTTTAGGTAGCGTATCTGAGTTTATCCATAGCTCATGAAACTGCGGCTCCTGATAATATGCGGGCCACCCGGCTACATTTGGAGGATCTCCCAAATTCTGCTGAAGGTTAGATGACTGTCCGCGAATATATTCCCACATCAGGTATTGGTTAACTCCATCGGCATCATCCGGAAATAAAACTCCAAACTGCCGGCATAACCCTACTGTAAAATCTACCGGACTTTTTATCAAACATCCACGGTTTAAATTATCAAAGAAATGTTCGCTGGAGAATAAGGCAGTCAATACAGGTTTAATTTCGTAGTTGCTGTTTCTGAAAATTTCTGCAAGTGGTGTAATTACATTCGTTTCTGTGGCGCTGTCAATTTCATAGTAAACAAAAAACCGGTATAACCGTCGGATGATATACATCGCAACTTCGTTTTGAAGAAAGATCATATCCAGCAATTCGTCCAGTTCTGTTAATCCGGCAACACCTGTTTTTCCGGCAATCACTTTATTATTATAAAATGCAGAAAAAGTTTTGGTGCTGGTATCATGGCGGGTCGGGTCGAATGTATACGTTATTGCATTTGCATCTAAACGATATCCGGTAAGTATCTTTGCTGCCGCCTTTACGTCATCTTCTACATATTTTGAACCCGGACCTTTACCCAGCGTAAAAAGCTCCTGTAATTCCCTTGCATAATTTTCGTCAGGCGCGGTTTTTGTATTTAAATACCCGTTCAGATAACGTAACATTCCCGGATCAATAGTCATCTCTTTAATAAACTGCCTGAAATTGCCCAGGGCAAATGTTCTTATTAGTTTATGATGCTTATAAATATACCGGGCGTCACTAATGTCTGCTGTTTCGGTGGCAAAATGATTATGCCAGAAAAGCACCATTTTCTCAAGTAATGACTCATTTTGATTTAATATCTGGCCAATCCACCAGGATTTAAATGAATTAATACGCCGTGAGTTTGCAGTACCATCGGTGTATGGAGCAGTAACCCATGACTGACCAGAAAGAACATTCGGATCAGTATAGGTACTGTTATTATAATAATTTAGCGGAGCAGTTGCTGCAGCTGGTGCAAGCAACAATTGTTGTATAACTTCATTCAAGCTTTTATTGCTGAATGAATTGACGTTGAATGGCGTCACTCCGAACAATGTCCTTCTTAAAAGATGAACAAGTTCAGCCTTACCAAAGGCACCGGTATAAGGTGTTAGTCCTGAAAATGTTCTGAAACCATAGCCTGATGTGTTAATTTCAGACTCCTGTCCGGTCAAAAACTTACGCCGGTCCATTTAATCAAGCATATAAATCACATTAAAGTCAGGAGCGTAAAATAAAGTTAATTTATTTTCTTCAAAGCATCAATAGTATGATCAACCATGGCGGCAGTTATATCCAGATGCGTCACCATCCTTACCAGTTGGTGCCCGAAAGTATTGCATTTTATCCCACGGGAGGCTAACTTTTCAACAAAATGAAGAGCATTATGCCGTTCGTCAAGTTCAAAAATAATGATGTTGGTATCCACAGGCATCAGACTTTTAACATATCCGCTCTGCTTTAATACAGTCCCAATCGCTTTAGCATGCTGATGATCTGTTTTTAATCTTTCAATATTATTGTCAAGGGCATATATACCGGCGGCGGCCAGATAACCTGCCTGCCGCATTCCACCACCGAGGACTTTCCTGATCCGTTTTGCTTTTTGAATAGTCTCTAAACTTCCAAGAAAAACCGATCCAACCGGCGCCCCCAGTCCTTTTGAAAGGCAGACCGAAATGCCGTCAAACATATTACCATAATCTTTTGCGTCATCTCCGGTTTCAGTTAATGCATTAAAAATCCTGGCGCCATCCAAATGCAGATGCAGATTCTTCAACCTTGAAAGATGGTAAATGGGTTCAATTTCTTCAAGAGTATAATAGCTGCCTCCACCCCTGTTTACCGTATTCTCCAATACAATCAGGCTGGATTTTGGATAATGAATATTATCCGGATTGATATGAGGTTCAATTAATTCTGCTGTGAGTCTGCCCCTGTCGCCATATAAAAGCCTTACCGATGCTCCTGAATTAAAGGCAATTCCACCCGCTTCATATCTGTAAACATGAGCAGTTTCATCGGTGATCACTTCATCCATAGGCTGGGTAAAGCATTTTATTGCGATCTGGTTAGCCATTGTCCCGGATGGGCAAAACAACCCTGCCTCCATTCCGAAGATTTCAGCAGCTTTGTTTTCGAGAGCCTGAACAGTTTCGTCTTCCCCGAAAACATCGTCTCCAACGGAAGCGCTAAACATCGCATCAAGCATGCCCGGAGTTGGTTTGGTTACAGTATCACTGCGAAGGTCTACAATCATATCAATGTAATATAAAAACGAAAATAACAGTTTTCAATTCATTAAATTAAGTCAACCAGTGAAAATCAGGAATATCGGCATATATTTAAATTTTCTTTCTCAATCTTATTGATAAATTCTTTTAAAAAGCGATAGTGTAGGTATTACAATAAGTATTTTTTATACTTTTAGACTTTAAATAAAAATTATGATAATCATAGCAGACGGAGGATCAACAAAAACCAATTGGTGCCTGATCAATGATGCCGGTCAAAAAATCTATTTTAATACAGAAGGGTATAACCCATACTTTGTTAACACCGAATATATTATTAACTCCTTAAAACGGACACTTCCCGAGGATCTTGAAACTACCCGAATAGAGGAAGTTAATTATTATGGTGCCGGTGTACATAATGAAGAAAAGGCCGCTATTGTAGAAAAAGCGTTAAAAACTGTTTTTACAAGCTCAAAAATATATGTAGGACACGATCTTCTGGCAGCTGCACGTGCTCTTCTTGGAGATAGTGCAGGTTTTGCAGCAATTTTAGGAACCGGTACTAATACCTGTATTTACGATGGTAAAGACGTCGTTTTAAATATTGACTCACTGGCGCATATCCTGGGCGATGAGGGCAGCGGTTGCTATATTGGCAAAAAGCTTCTTGGAGATTATTGCCGCGGGTATATGCCGGAAGCGGTACGTGAGAATTTCTGGAATACTTATAAGCTTACCGCTGATGATATTATGGAAAACGTATATACAAAACCGCTTGCAAATCGTTTTTGCGCAAGTTTCAGCAAATTTGTGTATGATAATCTTGTAAATATTGAGTATTCCAGAAACCTGGTAAAAACTTCTTTCACTGACTTTTTTGAAAACCTGGTAAGCCACTATCCAAATTACAAAAGCTATTCATTTAATTGTATAGGATCTGTTGGATACAACTTCAGAAACGTGCTTGAAGAGGTTGCAACAGAATATGGAATGCAGGTTGGTAAGATTATCCGTTCGCCAATAGATGATCTGGTAAAATACCACCTGGAGCATATGATTAAAAAATAGTATGGTATTATAAAAGGGGTTTCTTACTTTCCGAAAGATAATTCTTTCTGAAACAGCTTGACATATTTGCGACGATCGAACTTATAATATGTTGCAGCCCGGTAAGATACCCCTTTTTGCTTTTCATTTAGCTCCTTTAAAATACCATAGTTAAGCATTTTCTTTCTGAAATTCCTTTTATCCAGTTTCTTATCCAGGATAACTTCATACAGATTCTGAAGTTGTGTGAGGGTAAACTTTTCCGGCAACAATTCGAAAGCGATAGGCTGATAAGTTATCTTCCGGCGCATTCTTAAAAACCCTGTGGTAAATATCCGGGTATGATCAAAAGCAAGTTTAGGCAACTTATTAACCGGATGCCAAAAAGCTTTTTTAACAATCGGAGAAACCGACTCCAGGTCTTTTTGCCCATTCAATCTGATGGTTGCATAATAAGCAACTGTAATCACCCGGCCCTGCGGATGCCGGTCTACCTCACCGAAAGTATGGAACTGCTCCATATAAATATCGCGCAAGCCTGTGAATTCATATAAGATCCGTTCAGCTGCGTCATCAAGACTTTCATCCTGCTCAACAAAATAACCGGGTAATGCGTACCAATCTTTAAAAGGCTCTTCATTACGCTCGATCAGAAGGATCTTAAGCTCACTCCCATCAAAGCCAAAAATCACACAATCAATTGAAAATACGGAGTCGAACTTTACCAAATTTGTTTCCAAATCGCAGATTTTTTTGTTGTTAAAGATATTGATTACAATGCTTAGTAAAAATATATAAAAAAAATATATCTTAGTGTACTTTATACACTATATTAGCGCTGTAATTACTTACAACCAGTGTTATAAATAATAGCAATATTTGCGGTGATATAAATTTTCGGCTCCAAAAGTACTATCTTAGGCGCCTTCAGCCGGAAGAGACTGCGAAACAGCTTTACAGATTGAAGCCACCAGGGTTTATAACTGTCTGAAAGTGATCAATCGCATTTATAATATTCATGCCGGCACATGAACATGGTAAGTAAACTACTAAGCTTTATTTAAGAGTTTATCAAAATATTTTGAGCTAATGATTGCGGTAATTTATAGTGGTTCTCGTTTTGCAGATTGGAAACTGGCTGAAAAAGGCAAGATATTAGAAAACTTTAAGACAGTTGGGATAAATCCATCTTTTAATGATGAAAAATTTATTTTGACCCTGCTGAACAAGAACAATTTATTGATCATAAACGCTGAGAAAATAAAAAAAATATATTTCTTTGGTGCCGGAGCGTCATCCAAAGAAAGGAATGAAATTATTTCAAATGCTTTCAGCAAGTTTTTTAGATATAGCAAAATAGTGGTAGATAACGACCTTAAAGCAGGTGCTATTGCTACCTGCGGTGATGAAGAAGGTATTGTTGGAATTTTAGGAAGTGGTTCTAATGCGGCATTCTTTGACGGAAAAAAAATCAAACAGAACAATTTCGGTCTTGGATTTGTACTTGCAGATGAAGGATCTGCTAATTGGCTGGGGCGACAACTCCTGAAAAGTTTTTTAACAGAAACCATGCCCGAGCATCTTTCTTCTACCCTTAAAAACAGTTACAACCTTGATGCAAAATTAATTCTTGATAAAGTTTACCGGCAGCCACAACCTGCGCTTTACTTAAGCTCTTTTTCTGATTTCCTGCTTGAAAATAAAACTGATACTTTTGTAGAAAATTTGGTCAAGGAAGGCTTTAACAAATATTGCAAAACATATCTGCTTCCGTTGTCATTACAAAATCCCGGCCGTCCCATACATATTGTAGGAACTATTGCTTCCGGTTTTGAAGAATGGCTAAGGGAAATTGCTAAAAAGAACAACCTGAACATATCAAAAATTGTGAAGGAGCCTATATATAATGTATTAAATTATTACTCAGATAAAAATTAAGAAAATGAAAATTGGAATTAACGGATTCGGCCGTATAGGTCGTCTTGCTTTCAGAGCTGCAATAGAACGCAATGATATTGAGGTGGTAGGTATCAATGACCTTGTTGAACCGGATTACATGGCGTATATGTTAAAATACGACTCTACTCACGGTCAGTTCAAAGGAACTATAGCTGTAGAGAATGGCAATTTGGTGGTGAATGGAAAAACCATCCGGGTTACAGCAGAAAAAGACCCTGCAAATTTGAAATGGAATGAAGTAGGCGCCGAAGTTATTGTTGAATCAACCGGCTTCTTTTTAACTAAAGCTGATGCGCAAAAGCACATTGATGCCGGAGCTAAAAAAGTGGTAATGTCCGCTCCTGCCAAGGATGATACGCCAACATTTGTAATGGGCGTAAATCATAAGCAATTAAAAGCCGACCAGACTATCGTTTCCAATGCATCATGTACAACAAACTGTCTTGCACCAATTACCAAAGTCTTACAGGATAACTTCGGCATTATAGAAGGATTAATGACTACAGTTCACGCAGTAACTGCTACCCAGAAAACAGTTGACGGCCCATCAGTAAAAGATTGGCGCGGCGGCCGTGGGGCATACCAGAACATCATTCCTTCTTCAACAGGAGCGGCAAAAGCTGTAGCGTTAGTGATACCTGAAATTAAAGGAAAATTAACCGGAATGTCTTTCCGTGTACCGGTAGCAGATGTATCTGTAGTTGACTTAACTGTACGGTTAGAGAAGGCTGCCACTTATGAGCAAATCAAACAAGCTATGAAAGACGCTTCAGAAGGTGAATTGAAAGGCATTTTAAGATACACAGAAGATGAGGTTGTATCTTCTGACTTCATCGGGGAAACATGCACCTCGGTGTTCGATGCCAAAGCAGGTATTGCTTTAAATGACCATTTCGTTAAAGTTGTGGCTTGGTATGATAATGAATGGGGATATTCAAACAAGATCATTGACCTGGTTCAGGCAGTAGGCAGTATATAACTCACTTTCTTAACTAATAATAAAGCCCCTGAGTAAATTCAGGGGCTTTACTATTATTATTATTCCTTATTCCCTATCTGAGAAACTGATCAAATAATAAGCTTACATAATACATACCCCCTATTTGCGGGTTTCCGTAAGAAGTGACATAATACTTATTCAACAGGTTAGATCCTCCGATTTTAAGCATCGAATTTACTGATGGAATTTTCAGGTTAACCTGCGCATCCAGTGTACCAAATGCCGGCACATGACCCGATGCAAAGGAGGATGTCCAATAAAATTTATCCTGCCAACGATAAGCTATGTTAAAGCCTACGTTCTTCACAACCTCCGTATTACCCAACCCCAGGTTGAAACGCACTTTCGGCGTGTTAAAATCATTAATATAAGTAGCAGGAATATCTCCGATTTCATTATATGACATATTTCCGCTGATATTGAATTTTCTGATCAGATAGTCAAGTCCGAGCGCTGCGCCGTATGAAGTAACCTCACCTTCAGCATTTACCGGAACCCCGAATTTTGTAAATGAACCTGTTCCATTATTTTGATAAACCTCAACACCGGTGATAAAATCCTCATACTGATTATAATATCCATAGGCATCAATCAATACATTGGCGCCTAACAGGCCTTTATAACCTAATTCCCATGCGCTAACGCTTTCAGGGCGCACTCCACCTGCATCAAAGGTATAAGCTTGCAATAAAGCAGGGTTACCTGTCCCGGTTGGACTTGTTGCTATGGATTGAAGGAATGCCCTGTAACTAACATCTGTATACGCTTTGTTAGCATACAGATTATATTTTGTTAAGATCTCGGGCAATCCGCCGATCAATCGGGTTACACCGCCTCCTACGGATAAGTCGATATATTGATTTTGCGTAGTAGGATTACGATAACCTGTTTGATAAGAAAGCCTAATATTATTATTAGGCGCAACGGAATAAACACCTGTAACCCGTGGTGTAAACCGTCCTTCAAAGTTGGAGCTTTTATCAAAACGACCTGATAAGGTTAACTTTAGTTTATCACTCAGGAGTTTCTTACCCAGCTGTCCGAATGCCCCATATTCTTTTATATCAATTTCACGGTTCAGATCATCAAAAATAGTTCCTCCTGAATTCAGATCAAATATCCGGTATGAAGCACCGGCCTGAAATTCTACTACATTATTAAACAGGTTTGTAAAATTATACATTCCCTCATAATGCCATAAGTTGGATTTATCGTCAAATTTTGCACCTAATCCAGAGCTTATGGTTTTATTCATAATGGCGTCTTTTGCCGCCTGGTATTGCAGCGAACCCGGTTCGAAACGTCCCTGATCAGCAGCTGCCCTGGCTACGGAATGTGCAGCAATATCTGAAGCTCCCGCAGCACGGGCACCAACATAGTTTCCAATGTACTGAGGGAACCAGGTGGTTGATGCTTTAGATGCTTCGTTAATATAGCTTCCTAAAATAGAAGAAATGTATGAATCTCCCGAGCGTTCCTGAGTGGTATAACCTCTTAGAGTAAAATTACTTCCTTTCAACTCCAGTTTATATTGTCCGATACTGAAATTACGCAATGAGTACCGGTCTGTTCCTGTATATACTGATGTACCTGAGCCCCAGTTCACTTGTGCTATAGCTTCAACATCATTATATATTTTGTAATGAAGAGCTGTTGAAGTTTTAAATGATTTTGCTGCATAATCAACCAGATCACGTTCCTGGTAACCTGTGCGCGAAACAGACTGATTAGGTATTATACCGGCCCGTAACCCAAAATTAAAAGGGATTAAATTCTGAATTGCCGGTCTTAATGCAGCCGGAAAATTACCCAGAAATGCTCCTATCTGTGCCGGTGTTGCATTAGGCTGTAATGATGCGTTTAATACGGCAACAATATCGGGGATTAATCCTCCACTGGCCGTTGCAATACCACTACGGGTAGCATTCTGAACAGAGTTAGCCACATTTCGCATATTCTGACTCACTTCATCCCCATAAACATTAATACCATCATAATTCGGATCAGAACTTCTGTCACCTGGTATAACCATCCTGGCCTGGCGATCGAAATTTGTATAATTACCCGCTTGCCAGTCCTGAGCCTGCAGGTAAGATATATTTGTTTTAAGGGCAAACTTATTATTCCATGCCCTTGCATAACGGAATCCTACCTCTTCGAAAGGCTTAGTACTTTGCAGGGGATCATCAACATGGTTTATCCCCTTCTTTATCTGGAAACTAAGCCCCTGGTATGTAAATGGATTTTTTGAGGTCATTAACATGGTTCCATTGATACCTCCTGCGCCATACAGTGCAGACGATGCACCGGGTAAAAGTTCCACATTATCTGCATCCAGATCAGAAATACCAATTATATTCCCTACAGAAAAGTTTAATCCGGGGGCCTGGTTATCCATACCGTCAACATACTGATTGAACCGGGTATTGCCGTTCGAATTAAATCCACGGGTATTAACCGCTTTAAAAGTTAAACTCTGTGTACTCAGTTCAACACCTTTCAAATTGGCAAGGGCATCATAAAAAGAAGGTGCCGCAGTTTCTCTAATAGTTGCTGCATTTACACGTTCAATAGAAACAGGTGATTCTAATATTCTTTCAGGTGTGCGGGAAGCTGCAACTACCACCTCCTGACCGAGAATTGCCTGAGCCTCCATGCCGATCATCAGATCAACTGCTGAAGCGGTTACCTCCTGCTCAATAGTTTTATAGCCTATATTCGATATGATCAATGTAAATGGTGGTGCAACCGGAGATGTAAAACTAAACCGTCCGTTCTGGTTTGTAGAGGTACCTACGGCACGTCCTTTAATAGTTACTGAAACTCCGGGAAGGGTTTCGTTAGTGGTATTGTCCCTTACAATTCCTGAAACTACCGTTTGGGCAGAAACAAACTGAAGAGTCAAAAGAATTACTAAAGTGTTAAGGCAGACGATACGTTTTAATGTTTTATTCATGGTAAGTTGATTTTGATAATTGGTTATATAAACTTAATATTATTTTTATTTCCCGGCAATAGAAGAAGTTTTTTTTATGCATGCATAGTATTTATAAATATATAAATTAAGAAATTCACCGACGGAAGGTTAAAAACAAGAGCAAGTACTTGTTGATTTTTATACTCTAATTCACCTGATAATGAAAGCACTGAAAGCTGTTATCTGTTTGCTGGTAGTTGTGGCAATGGTTGTTTCCTTAAACTCCAAGTTTGGCGATATACCACCATTAGGCAAATTTCTGGACCCTTTTCATGGATTTTGGGCCAATGCTGAAAGCAAGAACCATCAGGATAACAGGCAAATAAGTTTAGCGGGTTTACAAGGTGCAGTTACAATAAAGTTTGACAATAACAGGATCCCACACATATTTGCC
>DASWTL010000133.1:0-4118 GCA_036402155.1 Sphingobacteriaceae bacterium
AGTAAATCAACTGTAACTGTTAAAAGTGCCGTATGGAAATTCTATAATTCCGGTCCCGGCGTAACCGCTTATGCGCCCTTTCCCGCTGAAATTTTATCACCTGCAATGGGACAGGTAGTAACTCCAATATCCGGTAAGATCACGCTGGATTGGGAGGGCAGCGATGTTGACGGAGATATAATCAACTATGATGTCTATATCGGTACAGGTAGTACACCAGCTCTTCTGAAAGAAAAGTTAACGGCGAGTGTTTTAAGTGATGTAAGTGTTAATTCAAACACCACATATTATTGGAAGATTATTACCCGGGATTCTAAGGGAAATACATCGGATACGGGCGTTCATCAGTTTAAAGTGAAGTAAGAAATAACCGTAATTTTTCTAAATGAAGATGGCTGAAAGCATCTTTGAGTTCGACATGCATTGCAGAACATGTCGGACAGGAAATTATTCATTAGTCTAACCCGCTTCGTTACCTCGAGGGCCAGACTCCTCCCTGGGCCGGAATGCCAAAACGCATTATACTATTCAGGATCAGGTGTCTGACACCTTTCTAAATCAAGATGATCTGAGCATTACGCGGTACCTTTCTTTACTTAAGGAATATAGTGGTAAGCAGATTGCAAATCTGTCTTTCTGAAGTTCGGGATGCGCTGCGCTAACATACCGAACAGCGGTTGCATAGGAATATTTTGCAGTATCCTTTCACCCCCGCCGTACTTTCGACCGGATAAGCGTTAGGGAAAGGGAGAAATCTCACTGGTACAGGCACAGAGTTCATAAAGCAGTATGGTTCGTTCAGCTTGTGCTGCGATGTTGGGGATATCTCCCTGCACTTGCCACTTCGCGGGGCTGGTCGATACCTGTCCGCCTTAGGCGTGATGACGGCTGGTTTTATGGCTGTGGTAAATAGGTTTTGCAGTAGCGATAGAATCGCAAAACCAGATTAAGCGCTCGTTGCAAACGAGCGCAAGATGATACGAGCGCAAGATAATCTGCCTTCGCACCGGGCCAGATTCCTCCGTGGGTCGGAATGACAAAACGCATAATACGATTCAGGATCAGGTGTCTGACACTTTGAAAGTGTCTGACACCTTCTATCCCTGCAAGCTTAGACAACCGTATTATGAACAATAAAAGAAGAGCCTTAATCTGTAAAAGTGTAACAATCTAAACAATCTTCCGTATTTGGACATTTAATATATCTTACTATTATTGCATTGAAGCAGGCAGTCGGTATGATCAGGAAATCATTATAGTACCCAATACTATCCACTAAATTGATTTCATAGGGGGAGCTGCTTCGGGTTATGTTAACAATTTGATAATTATATTTAAACTGACTATGGATCTGTCCATAGGTTTAAATGTGGTTTTTGGTGTTAAATAATTGAACGCATCCAAATTCTGAAATGGCAATTAAGGAAAGATCTGATAAAATGATAGTACGGTTATTAACCAGTGGAATCACAGCTGTTTTATTGCAGCTTATTTCATTTTCGGTTTCGGCACAGCTTTCAGCGCAGGATATTAAAAGTCTGACAGTGGAGGAACTGATGAATATCGAGGTCATATCAGTTTCTAAAATGCCGGAGAAGCTTACCGGTGTAGCTTCAGCAATTCAGGTAATAACCAACCAGGATATTCAGCGTTCTGCAGCAACAAATGTACCCGAGGCACTGCGTCTGGCTTCCAATCTGCAGGTAACCCAGGTAAACGCCAGGCATTGGGCAATCAGCTCAAGAGGGTTTACCTCCACTTTCTCAAACAAACTTTTAGTGATGATTGATGGCAGAACAGTTTATTCGCCATTATTTGCAGGAGTGTTCTGGGATGCCCAACAAGTTATGCTTGAAGATGTTGAGCGGATAGAGGTTATCAGTGGTCCGGGAGGGACACTCTGGGGAGCAAATGCCGTTAATGGGATCATAAACATCATCACCAAAAGCTCAAAAGAAACCCAGGGCATTTATGCAGCCGTAGCAACCGGATCAAACCTGCAGCGCCTTGCAGAAGCCCGGTATGGCGGGAAAGCCGGTAAAGATATCACGTACAGGCTTTATGCCAATTACAACCGGCGTAATCATACCATTCTTACTGATGGTAACGACAATACAGACAATTGGGATATTGGCCAAACGGGGTTTATGCTCGATTGGGATGCCTCTGAAAAGAGTTCTGTAAATGTGCAGGGTAACTTCTACATGGGAAAAGAGTATAAAAGCACAACAACTCCTACAATTGATGGCCAGAACATCATGGCAAAATGGGTGCATAGATCTTCAGCAACTTCAGGGTTTACCCTTCAGGCGTATATTGACCGTACCTGGCGTACTACTATTCCAATTAATGATGAGTTGTATACCTCCGATCTGGATTTTCAGCATAATTCTCAGATTGGTAAAAATCATCATCTTATTTGGGGAGTCGGTTATCGGCATTTGAACAGTAAAACCCAGAATAATACCCGAAGAGTAGGCTTTTTGCCCAATCACAGGAAAATGCAACTGTTCAGTGGTTTTGTACAGGATGAGATCGCCATAATCCCTGAAAAGTTAAGCGTTAACATAGGTACCAAGCTGCAGCATAATGAATTTACCGATTTTGAGGTGCAGCCCAGTGTGAGACTGTCATATACGCCATTAAAGCATCACTTTATCTGGGCGGCTGCCTCAAGGGCGGTTAGAATGCCCAGCCGGATCGATGTGGATTATTTTTCTCCTCCCTTTCCGGTTCCGCCAACCACTCCAAGTATAACAGGTGGACCCGATTTTAACTCAGAGAAACTGATAGCAGGTGAGTTGGGCTATCGCACTCAGCCACTTTCAGGACTCACTGTTTCACTGGCGGGATTCTATAATGTGTATGACGATTTATATAGTATTGAGCCCATACCCGGAACCCGTACCTCTCAAATTCGAAACGGAGTAGAGGGAACTACGTATGGATTTGAATTTTCAGGAAATTATGTGGTGTCCAGCTACTGGAACCTGAGAGCCGGGTACAAATGGTTTGATAAAGAACTTCAAAATAAGCCGGGAAATGTAGCAAATCCGGCTGCTTTGGGCATACTTGGCACTGATGCCAATAATATGGCCCTTCTGCAGTCGGCCTTAAACTTACCCGCGAATATGCAGTTTGACGTGGTTATGCGTTATATGGATGAGCTGCCTGCAACATTAAGCAATAAGCGTGTTCCGTCTTATGTTACAATGGACTCGAGAATTGCATGGAAGTATAAAAAAGGATTGGAACTAAGTATTAACGGACAAAACCTGTTTGATAAAAGACATTTAGAGATTGGGAATGGGGCAGAAATACCGAGAGGTGTTTATGGAAAGCTCGTTTGGCGCTATTGATAACAGGTTTGAGAACTTTGACTGATTTGACGAACAGGAATGTAAAGAACAGATATAAAACACTGCACCGCATTTTTAAAGGATTACTGGTGCTGTTTGTGTTGCTTGTTAGTGATCAACTGACCAAAGGGCAAGGTATGTCTGTTCCACCCTATCAGGTAAAAGCTGCGTTCATTTATAACTTCACCCGTTTTGTAGAATGGCCTGAACAATCTTTTAAATCGGATGATGAACCATTTATCATCGGAGTTTTAGGAGATGCTCAGTTGGGTCATTACCTGGAGGAAATAATTAAAGGAGAGCGGCTGGGCAGTCATCCGATAATAATCCATAACTACAGGCATATAAATGAAGCATCCAATTGTAATATTCTTTTTATAAATGCACATGATGTTTCTCATCTGAAAAGTGAACTTGCCGGGCTGCAGGAATCTAATATTCTTACGGTAAGTGATGCAGATAATTTTTTAAAATATGGAGGTATTGTCAGGTTCTATACTCAGGATAATAAGATCCGGCTGCAGATCAATGTAAAATCTGCCCAAACTGCGCAATTGCGTATCAGTTCAAAGCTGTTAAATATTGCTAAAATTTTCAATAGGTAATGCACGTGAACTTAAGGAATATACCCATCAGGCGTAAGCTAATGAGCGTTATTATGCTAACCTGTTCGGTTGTTCTATTCCTGATCTGCGCTGTTTATGTCATTCTGGAATATTATTCATTTAAGAATATTTTAAAAGAGAATGTAAGTACACT
>DASWTL010000134.1:0-9251 GCA_036402155.1 Sphingobacteriaceae bacterium
TTCTTATACTTATTGGAAAGACACATTGGCAACTATCCCGCTCGAAAATCCCGGCAATGTAACAGCTGGCGGTACTTATTATATAAAAGGCTCCACCTCAATCGGTTGCTATGACGTAAAACCCATAGCGGTAAGAATCAACCCGCTTCCGGAATTTGTGGTAAATACCCCTGCTCCTGTAAATTACCCCAAGACCATTAATATCGAGGACCTTTTTATCAGGAATACGGGGGATAATTATTCTTACTGGCTAGATGCAGCAGCAGTTACACCGTTACCGGATTATAGATCACTCACCAGGAGCGGAACTTTTTACATCAAATCAGAAAACCGCTTTGGGTGTTTGATAGTTAAACCTGTATACGTTGTAATAAATACACCGTCACAACCGGAAATTTTTGTTCCAAAAGCATTCGCCCCCCTGCAGGCGGTAAACAATAGATTATACCCCATACTGTTTGAGGTTAATCAGATACTAAAGTTTGCAATATATAACAGATGGGGGGTAAAAGTTTTTGAAACCAATGATCCGGCACCTGAAAATGGCTGGGACGGAACACATAATAACGAGATCCAGTTTCTTGAAACTTATACGTGGTATGCAGAAGGTCTTGACATAAACGGTAAGATTGTACGAAGGAATGGGAATACGCTGCTTGTCAGATAGTAACTTATGCTCACCAGAGCTATACAATGGCTTTTGTTTCTAGCTTTTTTAGGGCACTGGAGCGGTGCGCTTGGGCAGGATCCGCATTTTTCACAATATTTTGCATCCCCGCTAACCTTAAATCCGGTAAATACCGGGTATTTTGACGGAGATTATCGTATTGCAGCTAATTTCCGGCAACAGTGGTTTAATGCGCGTGATGCATACAATACTTCAACAGTTTCATACGATGTAAAGCTTATGAAGCCACATGTCTCTGAATTTACCCGTGTGGGTATCGGAGTAATGGGGATGTTTGACGAATCGCTGGGCGGAGTGCTGCGTAGTACCTATGTTTCTGTGTCCGGAGCATATCATAAAGCATTGGCTTTTGATGGAAAGCATACAGTGGGTGTAGGGTTTCAGGTAACTTTCGCCAATCGTACTATCGATTACTCCAGGTTAACATTTGCCAGCCAGTTTAACGGACTGGGTTTTGATACAGCCTTGCCGAATAACCTTACCATAGCCGATAAATCCATTGAACATCTTGATATGAATGCCGGCGTATTGTATGCCTTACATTCAAAAGGGTTGAATGCATATGTCGGTGCATCACTGTATCACATATCACAGCCCCAGGAGTCGCTTTTTAATGAAGTTGAAACTAAACTTAACCACAGGTATAATTTACACAGCGCTGCGGAGTTCAGCCTTGATGACCTGAATTCCATTTCAGTAAGCGGCCTTTATATGAAACAAGGCAATGTTAGTGAAACCTTGTTCGGAGGTGTTTATAAGCTTCAGTCTACCCTTGGAAAGAATAATGCAAGTCTTTTCGTTGGAGTGTGGCATCGGTTACGGGATGCATTGATTCCTTATATCGGGGTTGATTATAAGGATATCCACGTGGGTATAAATTATGAAGTGGCTATAACAAATGCCTATTATAATAAGTCAAGTTATGCGCTTAAGCCGCAAACTGTAGAGGTATCGGTCATTTTCAGAAAGCGATCCATCACCAATCCTGCAGGTCTATGCCCGCGATTTTAGTATAAATCGTATTTTTGTCTGTCCGGGATAAAAACCCGGCCTCTTATGACATCCGAAATAGAAATTATCCTTTCGCCTGAACAGATCACTGATCAGGCCGCCATCCGAGCTCAAACAATAAAGAGGTTAACCATTAATCCGGAGCGGATTAAAGATATCCAGGTTCTGAAGCGTTCCATTGATGCTCGCTCCCGTCAGGTGATCTATCGTTTAAAAGTTAAGGTATTTATTGACGAACCTGCTTTGCCCCATGTCTTTTCAGTGAAGTATCCTGATGTGAAAGATGCAGTGCGGGTACTGATCATTGGTGCCGGACCTGCCGGATTGTTTGCAGCCCTGAAATGTATTCAGCTCGGATTGAAGCCTGTTATCCTGGAACGCGGTAAAGACGTTAAACAACGGCGTCGTGATCTGGCGCTTATTAATAAGTCAGGAATCGTTAACACCGAATCAAACTATTGTTACGGTGAGGGCGGAGCCGGCACCTACTCAGATGGGAAACTCTATACTCGGTCTAACAAGCGGGGAGAAATTCATGATGTCCTGAAAATTATGGTAGCTCATGGTGCATCCGAAGATATCCTCATTGATGCACGTCCCCATATCGGCACCAATAAATTGCCGCAGATTATTACAGCCATCAGGGAAACGATATTAAATGCCGGTGGAGAGGTGGTTTTTGATTGTAAGGTTACAGATATCTTACTCAGAGATAGTAAGATTAAAGGGGTGAAGACCCCAAATGATGAAGTTATGGAGGCCGGAGCTGTAATTCTGGCTACGGGACATTCCGCACGTGATATCTATACAATTTTAAATAAGAATGGTATTCTGCTCGAGCCTAAACCATTTGCACTTGGTGTGCGCATAGAACATCCGCAGGAAATTATTGATCAGGCACAATACCACTGTAAAGTACGCGGGCCATATCTTCCGCCTTCTTATTACAGCCTGGTTGAGCAGGTTGAAGACCGCGGAGTGTTTTCATTCTGTATGTGCCCCGGCGGGATTATAGCGCCATGTTCAACCAACCCGCATGAAATCGTAGTAAATGGCTGGTCTCCGTCGAAGCGGAATAATCCCTTTGCCAATTCCGGAACAGTGGTGCAAATCAACCTGGGTGATATACCGGGAGCAGATACCGATCCATTTAAACTCCTGAATTTTCAGGCGCAGGTAGAATACCAGGCATTTCTGGCAGGAGGAAACAATCCTTCAGAACTTGCCGGACTGGTTGCACCTGCGCAAAGAATGGTAGATTTTGCAGAAAATAGACTCTCAAATGATCTGCCGGCTAACTCGTATCTGCCAGGTACTAAAAGCGCTGATCTTTCAGAAGTGCTTCCAGGCCTGGTTTATAAGCGATTAAAAAAGGCCCTCCCTGTCTTTGGAAAAAAGATGAAAGGATATTTTACAAATGAAGCTATCCTTGTTGGCGTTGAATCAAGGACCTCCTCACCAGTACGAATTCCCAGGGATAAAGAAACGATGCAGCACCCACAGGTAAAGGGCTTATTTCCCTGCGGCGAAGGAGCCGGTTATGCAGGTGGCATAGTTTCTGCAGCAATTGATGGAATGAATTGTGCTGAAGCGGTTTTCAGAAGTTTAAGTTGAAGCTTTTGTCTCAGTACTTAATACTAAATACTCTGTACTAAATATCATGAAAAAGACATTAATTTTAGGCGCAACACCTAGTCCGGGCCGATATGCCGGCTTAGCCGCGAACAGATTGGTACAGCACGGGCATCCGATAGTAAATGTTGGAATAAAAACGGGTGAAGTAGCCGGAGTGCCTATTGAAAAGCCTGGAGAGGTCTATACCGATATCCATACCATAACCATGTATGTTGGCACCCGGAACCAGGAGAGTTATTATGATTATATATTGGATACCAATCCGAAGCGCATAATTTTTAATCCGGGTACCGAAAACTATATATTAGAAACGTTGGCTGAAGAAAAGGGTATTGAATGTATACAGGGGTGTACGCTGGTGATGCTGGCAACAGGGGAGTTTTAAGGGGCTGATGTCGGAAGCAACTATTTATCGCCAATTTAACTGGAAACTGCCTGGTGTTGCCGGATCAAAAGTACATCAGGATTTTGCATGTCGTATCATTTTTAGAAGACGTTGCGGGTCTTGCCGACTTTTGCTGAAAATTGCGGACTTTCTTCGAGGCATGTTCGAGACACGTTCGAGACAGCTTCGGGTTTTGTCGAAGCAGTCTCGAACAAAGGTCGAAGGAATATCGAAGCGGGTGTAGGAAAAATTCATGTCTTAACCAGGCATCCATTGGTTTATTTTACCTCTTATTGCAAATTTAATTGCCATGAAATGCCAAAACTATCCGCAACCCAGCCGAATTTCTGACTGAAGCCATAGTTATTTAAAGGCATCATTACAGATCCATTTTCAGTTAGTTTTGAGAACAGCGTATTGAGTTCGTTTTCGTTTTTGCAGTCAACCCAGTTCGAGATGGCAGGGGTAAAGGTCCAATCGTGTTTTATAAAACTATCGCTGCAAATAAATTGCTTGCCATTCAGTTCAAAGCTAGCCATCATAATAGTTCCTTCTTTACCAGGCTGCCCCTTTCCGTAACGGTGAACGTCAATGATTTTCGAGTTGTCAAATAAGCTAACATAGAAGTTCATAGCCTGCTCGGCATTGTTGTCTTGAAATGTCAAAAATGTAGTGATTTGCTGTTTCATAGCAGGTTTATTTTAAATCAGGTTTTACAGTTTTCTTTAAGATCATTGCACTCACAAAGGCTACAACTAAGCCAACAGGAAATACTTCAGCATAGGTTATTAATACTACAAACAGGGGGTTTTTGTACATCTGTTTGAAATTGGCCATCTCTGCCGTTTTAGCCGGTAATTCTGCAGCGGTGCAGTTCCTGAGAACACAGGAAGTATAAACATCAATGAAATCAGGTACAAACAGGTAATAATAAAACAGCCAAACCACTACATAAATTGTGGAAGCTACAAAAGCAATCAATATTCCTGTTTTGAATGCTTTGCCGAAAGATATATAGCCATTAAGCAGATTGTTACGGTAATTTCTAATGCCAAAGAAAATAAGTGAAAAAAGCACCACCATTGCAGCATAGCCCACAATATCGTTGCCTTTATAGCTGGTATCGGAGTAGATCATGTTTACCATTACAACCATATTGGCACATAAAATTGTACCGATGACCAAACCAAAGATTAATACGATTTTTTTCATCTGTTCTGTTTTTGTTGCTCCAAAACTAAAACCATGAAACGAGGAAGTAGTCATACTTTAGTACCAAAATGCCTGTTGAGCAAGTTTTCATACCAAAGTATGACGTTAGTCAATTGATGATTTTCAGCCTTTTGGCTTTTTCGATTGCTTGTGTTCTGCTTTTTACGTCCATTTTTACAAATAAATTGGAGACATGGGTTTTGACGGTACTTAATGAGAGATGCATTTTACTTGCAAGGTCCGCATTGCTGTTACCCTTTGCTAAGAGTTGCAATACTTCATATTCCCTGGAGCTTAAATTCAGCTTTTTTAATTCGGTTTCGTTTAGGGAATAGGTATCAGGTACCTCTTTTTCAATAATGACAGTCTGGATTTTTGGTTTTACAAGTTGTGTAGCGATCCATACTCCAAAAACGGTAAAAAAAATGGAAATAATTCCAATATATATATCAATCGCATTATCTGCAATTAAAAATTCCCATTGCAGCCATTTCAGGGCGAAAACCAAAATAGCTAACACCAGTCCGTATAAAAAGATGTGTTTAAAGTCTTTGAATAGAGCCATGGAGTAATATATGGTGTGTTACTGACCGCAGAATATACTACAAATTTAAAAAAATGCTGTGATGACTTGTAAACTAAATATGCTATCGGGAAACTTGCGCCTTAACGATTGGCGCATCTATATTATAATTATTTGGTAATGCGGTTTTGATGCTGATTACAGGCGATAATGTAACGATGCGGGGATCGATTGGTATACATCAGCAAGATCAGTCTGGTACTACCAGATGTAGTTATTCGCTGCATAAGTGGCTTTATCCTAATTTCGTCCTAACTGCGCAAGTCCTGATTTATTTATTTCAGGACTTACGCAATTACAAATGACAGCCTTCCGTGTATGGCCCTTAAAACTGGAGTGATCAGGCATCCGGTATTTCAGGTTCTACCAGCTTAATCAGCTTATCCAGTGATTCCTGCCAGCCGAGGTAACACATTTCTGCAGGAATGGCATCTGGTATCCCTTCCTGAAGAACCTTAAGCTCAGTACCTACGGAGGTTTTTTTAAACCAAATGGAATTCATAATTACCCCCGGAAGATTAGGGTCATCAAATTTATCAGTATATTTCAGAAACTCGTTGGGTTTCACCTCGACATATTCTCCACCAAATGAATGGCTATGGCCGGTGGTGAAATTCTGGAACGACATTTTAAAGGTGCCGCCCACCTGTACATTTATTTCATGTACAGTACAAAGAAAACCATAGGGAGGCAACCATGATGCGATTGCGAGGTCTTCGGTGAAGGCTCGATACACCTTTTCAGGAGAAGCCTTAATTACTCTGTGCAGTGAAACTTTGTTTTCTGTCATAAAAATGTTTTTTAATTGATTCCTACTCATTTGGCTTTTCGGTTCGCCCGTTTTATGTGGTAGCTGCTCCACTTTGTCTGTGCAAATATTTCTTTACAAAAATGATAATACAGACTGGAAACAAAGAGGCAGGATGCGACAAATTACAGGGCTTAATCAGACCTCATAGTCAAGCTTATAAGGTGATTTTCTTTTTATTTTAAACTTTTACCAATCAAATACCTGGCTCATGTATCAGAAATTACCCGGTTTAATCATAATCATCTATCCATTTTGGGGGTAGAACGAAATCCGGAGCAAATAATCCCTTGGGATATTTCCAACTCCGGTTTATTGATTGATTCCTGCAATCAATTATTTAATATATCACAGCTATTTTTAACTTTACGGAGTACATTTTATTAGTGTATCCAAAACCTCTAATTTCAATTTAAGGCTTATGTCTAAAGATTATTCAAGACGTGAATTCATCAAAAAGAATTCACTTGCCGGTCTTGGTCTGGCAATAACTGCAAGTCTGCCCGGTATTATTACAAATGCGAATGCAGCACCCACTTCAGCCGTTCAAAACGAGCCATCTATGTTCTTTGACGGATTCACCCAAATAGGACCTAAAAAGTATAAACACCCAGCCGAGCAATGGAGTTTGGAGCACTTGCTTGCCGAGCTGGATCATTGTTCTATTTCAGGAGCTCTGGTTTCTTATACCCAGTCTGTGGTGTATGATCCCATGTTTTCCAACCTTGAATTGAGCGCCATGTTAAAGTCTTATCCGCATCTTTTTGCGATATGGAATGTGATGCCTTCCTTTAGCGGTGAATTTCCCGATCCTGACACGCTTGGAAAAAGGATGCAGGAGCACAATATTAGGGCGGTAAGTATTCATGCTAAAACAAATGCCTGGGACTGGCGGGCACCCCAAAGCGCACCTTTGCTTAACTGGCTTAATAAAAATCGTGTACTTACCATCACATCTGTGGCCGAACTGGGATATGATGATCTGGGAGATTTTTTAAGTAAATATCCTAACCTTCCACTGTTATTAACAGGATCTGTATGGTCTGAACAACGGGTGCTGTTGCCGTTGGTAAAACAACATAAAAATTTACATATAAGCTTTGAAAAGTTTCAGATCAATTATGGTGTGGAATATATGTTCAGGGAAGGGTTTGCTGATCAGATGATATTTGCATCTAATACCCCTACCATGTCTGCAGGGGCACACCGCACGTTTATTGATTATGCACAAATACCAAAAGAGGCTCGTGATAAGGCAGCCGGCGGCAACCTGATCAGGTTGCTTAAAGGACAAAAGCCGCCACGTGTACATGTTAATAAAAATGAGGATGTCTTAATGGCAGCCGTACGCCGAGGCCTTCCGTTACCCGCGGCAGTATTAGATATGCACATGCACATCTTACATGAAGGCTTAAATGGTGCTGGTGGAGCCTACCGTATGGAACAGGGTGGTCCTAAAGGTACTTTTTCACTTATTAATCGGTTGGGTTATAAAGGCGGCGGCTTTATGAGCTGGAGCGGCGTAGTAAGTCAGAACACGGTAGGTGGCAATATAGCAACTAAATTAGCCCTGGATGCCGCACCTAAAGGTTATTGGGGTTTAGCTAATTTTGATCCAACACATTACTCACAGGAAGAACTTGCGAGAATGATCCCGGAATTATATAAGGATAAAAGGTTTATCGGAATGAAGCCTTATCACCAATATGGGGTCAGATTTGATGACCCGTCTTATGACGTGTGGTGGAAGTATGGCAACGATAATAATTTCTATGGCTTGTTACATAGTTCACGTTCCGATTCAGTAGAAGTGGAAACACTGGCAAAAAAATACCCGAATGTTCGCTGGGTGCTTGCACATGCTGGTTCCAGCTATCGCATGGCAGATACTGTAATTGGCGCTATCAAAAAGTATCCTAATATTTATGCAGAAATTACCCTGACGCCTGTTCCGCTGGGCGTTGTTGATTATCTGGTAGAAGGTGCCGGCCAAGATCGGATTATGTATGGTTCTGATTTACCAATGCGTGATCCGAGACAACAGCTTGGATGGGTAGTCTTTTCACGTTTACCTTTAGATGTAAAGAAGAAGGTATTGGCCGGAAATGCCATGGATGTTATAAGACCTTGTCTTGACCGCTTGCCGGCACATAACCGGCCTGATTTATAGTTTTTTCGAAAACCAGAAAGCGTTACAGAAGGGATCGGCCTCTGGTAAAGCCAGTAAGGGAAGCTGTGTCTAGGCAGGCATCATTCTAATTAAATCCGAATTAGCCTGCCACTCATCTCCCTTGAATATCTATGGAACAAATCTTTGAATAAGCAGCGGCCATGATCTGTTAGATTTAAATTTCTGTTCAGGGTTATTTGTTTTTTGCTTTCTTAAAGTCATTGTAATTCGTTGAAGCTGGTATATGCATGCTTTATATCTGAGCTGGAAGATGTTCAGTTTATCACCCCATTCCATTTTATCGTGCAGTTCCTCAGGTGTTTACAGATATTTCAAAAAAAGTGTTGTACAGGAGTTAAAAACGCCGTATATTTGCATCCGCTTCAGCCGCAAGGGTTGAGGTTGAAAGAGGAGAGGGGAGTTAAGTACGGGCTGAAAAGCCGGATTAACAAGACAGATAAAAAAAGGTTTGAGGGGCTTGAAAAAATTTTAAAATAAATTTTGGAAGAGTAATAAAACTTTCTACCTTTGCAGTCCCAAACGAAACGGGAAAACACGCAGAAGAGCGCAAGGCTCGGAAGGCAAATAAAAAAAGTGAAATCATCACCGCGCAAGCGGCACCGATAGATAGCCAAACTGAGACAGGGCGGCGCACAAGTTCTTTAAAGAAATGTCAGTAGTATAACGAGTAGAATAAATTAAAAGACTCGTTTTTTTAAAATTTTCGATAGACAAGATTCCAATAACAATAGTCATTAC
>DASWTL010000135.1:0-2159 GCA_036402155.1 Sphingobacteriaceae bacterium
GGCAGCTTATCAACTGCATCCTTCAGGTCTTCAATGATTAATGCATATATCTCATCGTCAGATGCTTTAGTTACTGTTTTGGCTACATCAATTGATAATAAAGAGGTTACTTTAGGAACCCCGCCGAACATACGCACCAAATCAAAATAGAAAAGCGCCCGCATAAACTTAGCCTCACCAACAAACTGCTCCTTTTGGTTCACTTTATAATCTACAGGATTATCAATATTAGCCAATACCGAGTTAGCGCGAAATATTCCATTATAGGTATTTAACCAAAAGGCAGCCAGAAGCGGATTGGATTGCGAAAACGCCATGTTATTTAGCTCACTCATTCCACCAATTGCAAAGTAACCGGTTGTATGCATATTATCCGTTGGCATTTCCAGGATAGCCCAGTCTCTGGGCATTCTTGCCTGATATCTGCTATATACACCTAACACGGCGCCGTCAATATCCCTTGCAGTTTTGTAAAAATCTTTGGTAGTTAATAAAGATTGCGGGGTCAGATCAATAACCTCTTTTTGACATGCTGCCGACATCCCTATGGTGATTAATGCAACACAGTATATTTTGATATATTTAATTTGTTTCATTGCTGTTCAATTAAAAATTCACATTCAGACCAAAGGAAAACACCCGGCTTATTGGCTCTGAGCCATTGTTTAATCCTACCGATTCGATCCCATTAATTAATCCGCCGGTATATCCTTCAGGATTATACCCATGAAAGCCTTCTTTAGTAAGAATGAATAAGTTATTGGCAGATACATACAACCGGCAGCTCCTCATGCGCATTCTTTGGGCCACATTACCCGGAAGCGTATAACCAATATTCAGATTTCTTAGTCCCAGAAATGAAGCGTCTTCCAGATAAAAATCGCCATTAGATAAATATGGAAGAGCGCTTAAGGCCGTAGCAGGTGATTTCCCATCGCCGGGTTCTGCCTGCGACCACCATTGATTCTCAACCAGCGAACGCCGCATACCGCTTACTGTAGCTCCCTGATAATACAGGTTCTCCAGATTATACATCTTTCCGCCTACCGAAGCCTGCATTACAATGCTCATATCAAAATTCTTCCACGAGAAGTCATTCACCAATCCCATGAAAAATTTAGGCTGATAGTTTCCAAGAATAGTTCTGTCATCCGGAGTTATCTTGCCATCTTTATTGATATCCGCATACTTGGCATGTCCGGGCTTTGAACCAGGGAGTATAGCAGAAGTTGCCACATCATTAGCATCCTGCAAAACGCCGATGGTTTTATATCCGTAGTAAGAAAACATGGGCTCGCCCACACGTAGCAACCAGCTCATCCCGCGTGTATGTGTGAAGATTGATTCATTAACGCCGCCGAGGCTCACCACTTCATTTTTAGTTCTGGAAAAATTGAATGCTGTTTCCCATTTAAAAGCTCCGGTAAGATTCCTGGTATTCACTTCCAGCTCTATACCCCTGTTTCTAACATCTCCCACATTTACTACAGAATTGGCAAAGCCAGTAATGGATGGGATACCGACATTATATAACAGATCGTTGGTCTTCTTATCGAAATAATCGACTACAAAGTTTAACCTTCTGTTTAGAAATCCTAAATCAAGGCCTATATTATAACTCTCATTACGTTCCCATTTTAATTTTTCGTCGGCAAAATTGGTTTGTGCCTGGCCCTTGGTAAGCACGCCATTAGGTGAGTAATTAACATCACTGATCGTGCCCAGATAATCAAAATCTCCGATATTAAAATTTCCGGTCACCCCATAGCTCAACCGCAGCTTTAGTTCATTGATGATCTTATTATCCTTCAGGAACTCTTCCTGTGTAGCCCGCCATGCAATTGAAGCAGAAGGGAAATTACCCCATTTATTATCCGGACCAAACCTCGAGCTTCCATCAGTTCTTAACGAAGCTGCTAACAGGTATTTCTCTTTATAATTATAGTTTACCCGTGTAAAGTAAGAAGCCAGACCCCACTGAGATTTTGAAGTTCTGGTTGCGGTTGGTGAAATAACCCCGTTATTCAATGTTTGAATAATTGAACTACCAAAACTTCCAGGCAATACTCCCATTTCAGAGGTTCTTGAAGTAGATTTCTGATATGAGGCGCCTAAAATAGCATCAAAATTATGGTCGTTAAATGTTTTGTTATAACTTA
>DASWTL010000136.1:0-2113 GCA_036402155.1 Sphingobacteriaceae bacterium
AATATTAGTCACCCTGAGCGGAGTCGAAGGGCTGTTTATAAATAAGGTTATTAGTGTAAAGTGCTGACTCCGCTCAGCATGACCAGGCGCTCAGCATAAAAACCCTAATTAATACTCCGGGCGGTTTAATATAGCAGATTTAATAACAGCATCATGCAGGTCAAAGTCGGCATATGCAGAGGGCCCCTCCTGCTCCAGATCTTGTTCATCGGCTTTAACGCCATGTTTATGAGGTGCATGAATTGCACGGCCTAATTTTACTTCTCTGGCTCTGTCTTCCTTATATTTATTGATAACAACAGATTCGGTTGTCATCGGATCATATTTCTCTTCCTTATATGATTCCCTAACCAGAGCTTCGGGCTTAATATGCTTATAAACGGGTTCGTAAGGCCGTTCAGGGGAGTATGTTTCTTCAATGAGTTCCGGTTCTGGCTGGTATTCATATTCAAATGGCCGGTTTACGGGAGGTTCTTCCTGATACATATCAGGAGGGCGTTCAGCGGGATTTCGTTTACGTGCTTTCTCCTGTTCTTTCAGGAAATTGGTATAAACACGATAAATCAATACCGCAACCGCAATAATAACCGGAAAATATTGTTCCATAGTCCTAAGTTAGCATATTGTTACACTTGATTATAAAAAACTTGACTTTTTCATTTTTATGTGCTTAAATTGGGGTGAATTTTAACATCACAGCCAACCACCGGAGAGAAAGAATGCAACTTACGCAGTTAGAGATTAAAGGCTTTAAAAGCTTTGGCGACAAGATTACCATTAATTTTAATGAAGGTGTAACCGCAATAGTTGGCCCTAACGGATGCGGAAAATCAAATGTTGTGGATGCCATACGATGGGTACTTGGCGAGCAAAGTACACGTATGCTTCGTTCCGAAAAGATGGAGAATATTATCTTTAACGGTACTAAAACCAGGAAACCATCCAATTTGGCAGAAGTTTCGCTGACATTTGATAACACCAAAAATGTTCTTCCAACTGAATTCTCTCATATTACCATAACGCGCAAACTTTATCGTACCGGGGAAAGTGAATACAGGCTCAATGATGTTCAATGCCGGTTAAAAGATATTACCGATCTGTTTCTGGATACCGGTATAGGCCCCGACTCCTACTCTATTATTGAATTAAAAATGATCGATGAGATCATTACCAATAAAGAAAATTCGCGCCGTGCGTTGTTTGAAGAAGCATCCGGAATTTCAAAATACAAGCTTCGTAAAAAGCAGACCTTTAATAAGCTTAAGGACACTGAAACTGACCTCAGCCGTGTAGAAGACCTTCTGTATGAAATTGAAAAAAACCTGAAAACACTGGAAGGGCAGGCAAAAAAAGCAGAACGATATTACAAACTAAAGGCCCAATATAAAGAGCTCAGTATCAAACTCGCATCATATCACATTACCGATTTCAGGGAATCGCTAAATATACTTGATGCAAAGGAACTCGAACAACAGGCATACCGAACAGAAATTGCCACTGAAATTGATACCCTGGAGGCCAAATTGCAGCAATACAAGCTGGAGACAATTACCAAAGAGAAAAATCTTTCAACGCAGCAAAAGGCTACTAACGAATTTATCTCGTCGATCAGGGCTTATGAAAGCGAAAAGAAAATAAAAAATGAACAACTCAGGCATCTTCAGGAAAAAGAAAAACGGTTGGCAGAGGAACTTGAGAAGGACAAAGGCCAGTTAAACCATGTCCTGTACAATATCAAACGCCTGAACGAAGAGCATCTACAGGAAAGTAACAACCTTGAAAAACTAAAAGCTGTCCTTTTCGGACAGAAGGAAGAAGCTGATGAGTTACGATTGCAGCAACAAAGCTCCAGATCGCAACTGGAATCTTTAAATAAAGAAAATACCGATCTGCAATCGCAGATATATAAACTGGAAAAAGAAATTGCCATCCTTACAATTCAGAAAGATGCTCTTTTTCAGGAAAGTCATCGAAACGTAGCCGATTCGCAGGCCAAGCAAAACGAGTTAAATGAGTTCAACCAGCTTATCCAAAACCTGGAAAACAACCTTAACCAGAAGCAGGAAGAGTTAACTCTTGCTGAAACCCACGAGAATGATTTACAGCAACAGAT
>DASWTL010000137.1:0-4603 GCA_036402155.1 Sphingobacteriaceae bacterium
ATGCCGTCAGCGGTAGGTTACCAGCCAACCCTGGCAACTGAAATGGGTTTGATGCAGGAGCGGATTACATCAACCAAAAGAGGTTCAATTACATCTGTACAGGCAGTATATGTTCCTGCGGATGACTTAACTGACCCTGCTCCGGCAACAACTTTTGCCCACTTAGATGCAACCACTGTACTTTCACGTAAGATTGCGGAATTAGGTATTTATCCTGCTGTGGATCCTTTGGATTCTACATCAAGGATTCTTAACGCTGCTACTCTTGGAGATGAGCATTATAATACAGCACAGCGTGTTAAGGAAATTTTACAGCGCTACAAAGAGCTTCAGGATATCATCGCCATTTTAGGTATGGATGAGCTTTCTGAAGAAGATAAACTGGTAGTTGCAAGAGCACGCCGTGTTCAGCGTTTCTTATCACAGCCTTTCCACGTTGCTGAGCAGTTTACCGGATTAAAAGGTGTATTAGTTGATATTAAAGAAACGATCAAAGGATTCAATATGATTATGGATGGTGAAGTAGACGAATATCCTGAAGCAGCATTCAACCTTGTAGGAACCATTGAAGATGCAATAGAAAAAGGTAAAAAGATCTTAGCTGAAGCAAACGCGTAAGGGCCTCACCCCAACCCTCTCCTAAAGGAGAGGGAGCATAATAATAAATCGTTTAAACCTCTCCCCTTTAGGGGAGATAAGAGAGGGGATATGAAATTAGAAATATTAACACCAGACAAAACTATTTTCGACGGCGAAGTTACCTCGGTAACTGTACCAGGTACAGCCGGATCTTTTGAAATATTAAAAGATCACGCACCTATTATTTCTACCCTAGAGGATGGAAAAGTGATTGTACGGGGTGGCAATAAATCAGAAAATGAATTCCTTATTAAAGGAGGCGTTGTAGAAGTTCTCCATAATAAGATAATGGTACTTGCTGAAGGTGTTAAGCAATAAAATTTTTTGTTAAATCAACCGGGAGCCGCAATTCATTGCGGCTCTTTTTATTTACACCTGTTTTTGAAAAATTTCATTGCTTTGCCGGCTTTCAGGCAGAAAAACCGGCAATAATCATCCACCCCAATTTTTTAGACCGAGAACCAAAACCTACTTTGGTATAATTTATTCAAATTATTATTCTATATTTACTTATATAATAAAAATTATATTTTATTTATTTGGTAAAAAACAATACATAATGCTTATTTTAAAAAAAATGGTTTAGGTATTGCCTGCCAAAGTGAAAGTCTTTAACTTAACGTTTATGAAATCGGGCTCATTCAACTCAGTATCCTGGTACAATAATTCAGTTGGATTATTGCGCCTCTTACTATGGGTTCTTATCAGAGACCGGCAGGGGTGGGTGTCCTGCTTGAACTTTAACACAGTTAGCGCCTCCCACAAAAAGAAGGCGCTTTTTTATAATATGGACTACAGGCATGGATCATTTTAGTTACAGCGCCGTAGTATTCGTTAATGGCGAGTTTATTCGCGCTGAAGATGTCAAAGTTGATGTTTACAGCAAGACATTGCACTATGGTTATGGCGCTTTTGAGGGCATAAGAGCATATGATACACGCAATGGGGTTAGGATTTTTAAAGCCAAAGACCATTACGAACGCCTGAAAAGATCGTGTGGGTTAGTTAAAATCCCGGACATATGGGATAATGATGATCTGATTACCCAAACTTACAGGCTACTGGAGATTAACGATTTTAAGAATGCATATATCAGGGCAGTTGTACTTTATGGACATCAAACCGAACTTATAAAACCAGTTGAGGCATCCATAATGATCTTTGTATCAGAATGGAGTACCTATTTGGGAGAAAAGTTATTAAGAATGTGTGTATCGAACTACCAGCGTCCGAATTCATTCTCAATAAAAGCGGAGGCCAAGATAACCGGATATTACATAAACTCCATTCTGGCAGCTGACGAAGCGCACGAGAAAGGATTTGACGATGCTTTACTTCTGGATGTAAATAACCAAGTTGCCCAGGCGCCGCGCGCTAATTTTTTTCTTGAAAAAAATGGCTGTTTATTTACGCCGCCTGTTGGCAATATTTTACCCGGAATAACACGTAAAACAGTTATTGAACTATGCAGGATGTTTGAAATCGAAGTTTTCGAACAACATCTTTCAATAAGTGATATTACTGCTGCTGACAGCGCATTTCTCTGCGGAACATCCGCAGAAATTATAGGTATTAAGTCGGTTGACGAGACGGTCTTTCCAATGGATTGGTCTGACTCTTTAGGTTCAACTTTACAGCGTGCATATAAAAACTTAGTTTTGGAGAAAGAAAATTATGAGATTATAATCTGATGGAAATAAACAAATACAGTAAAGTTTTAACCGCTGATCCAACTCAGCCCGCCGCACAGGCAATGTTATATGGTATCGGTTTAACCGATGAAGATATGAAAAAAGCCCAGGTGGGCGTTGTCAGCATGGGATATGATGGTAACACCTGCAATATGCACCTTAATGATCTGGCAAAGATGGTTAAGCAAGGCATTTGGAGCGAAGATTTAGTGGGCCTTATTTTCAATACTATTGGCGTAAGCGATGGCATGAGCAATGGCACCGAAGGAATGCGTTACTCATTAGTAAGCCGCGATATCATTGCCGATTCAATCGAAGCCGTTTGCGGCGCTCAATACTATGATGCAGTGATTGCACTTCCAGGATGTGATAAAAATATGCCAGGTTCTATCATTGCCATGGGCCGGTTGAACCGCCCGTCAATTATGGTTTATGGCGGTACCATTAAACCCGGACATTATAATGGGGAGGATCTGAATATCGTATCAGCTTTCGAAGCGTTAGGAAAAAAGATAGCAGGACAAATAGATGATTTCGATTTTAAAGAAATAATTAAACACTCGTGCCCGGGAGCAGGTGCCTGTGGTGGTATTTATACTGCCAATACAATGGCTGCGGCTATCGAAGCGCTGGGAATGAGTTTGCCATACTCTTCATCCAACCCTGCTATCAGCGACGAAAAAAATGCAGAATGTCTGGCTGCCGGGAAAGCAATAAAGATCCTTCTTGAAAGAGACATAAAGCCAAGTGATATTATGACCAGGAAAGCATTTGAAAATGCAATAACGGTTATCATGGTGCTTGGAGGATCAACCAATGCTGTACTCCATCTGATTGCGATGGCAAAAAGTGTGGATGTACCTTTAACACAAGATGATTTCCAGGAAGTGAGCAACCGTATACCGGTTCTTGCAGATATGAAGCCCAGCGGCAAGTATATGATGGAAGATCTTCATAAGGTTGGCGGTGTTCCTGCTGTGATGAAATATCTGTTAAAGCTTGGTTGGCTTCATGGCGATTGTCTGACCGTTACCGGCAAAACCATCGCAGAAAATATGGAGTCTGTACCTGAGCTTGATTTTGATACTCAAAAAATCATTTTACCCAAAGAGAATCCGATAAAAGCAACAGGCCACCTGCAAATATTATATGGAAACCTTGCCGAAGGAGGAAGCGTAGCAAAGATAAGCGGTAAAGAAGGTGAACGATTTGAAGGACCGGCACGTGTTTTTGATGGCGAATTCGAGTTGATACATGGAATTCAAAGCGGTCGTGTAAAAGCTGGAGATGTAGTTGTTATCCGCAATGTTGGGCCTAAGGGAGCACCGGGAATGCCAGAAATGCTTAAACCTACTTCTGCAATTTTTGGCGCCGGCTTAGGAAGCAGTGTTGCTCTTATTACCGACGGGCGTTTTAGCGGAGGAACTCATGGATTTGTTGTAGGCCATATTACCCCTGAAGCCTTTGACGGTGGTCTTATAGCACTTGTTAAAGACGAGGACAGGATTGAGATTGATGCTGTTAACCGCAGTATAAAGTTAATGGTAGCCGATAGTGAGCTGGCAGAAAGACGTTCTAAATGGGAACAACCAGCATTAAAAGCAACAAAAGGCGTTTTATATAAATATGCAAAACAGGTATCTACAGCCGCTGAAGGCTGCGTAACTGATGCCTGAGAGTTATAAAAGTTAAATTCAGGAGAAATGAATAAAGTGAGTTCTCCTCAAAAATTAAATTATGGAAGTTACACAACAGGAATTAGCCAGCAAACCAGAGAAGAAGGAAGCGATAGAAGTTTCGGGATCCGTGGCCGTACTGGAAGCGTTGGTAGCAGAGGGAACTGAAATTATTTTCGGATACCCGGGCGGCGCCATCATGCCCATATATGATGCCCTTTACGATTATAAAGAAAAACTGAACCACATACTGGTAAGACATGAGCAGGGCGGTATACATGCTGGTCAAGGTTATGCACGTTCATCAGGCAAGGTCGGCGTTGTTTTTGCAACCAGTGGCCCGGGGGCTACCAACCTGGTTACAGGTCTGGCTGATGCCATGATAGACAGTACTCCCCTTGTTTGTATTACAGGACAGGTTTTCGCCCATCTTTTAGGTACAGATGCTTTCCAGGAAACCGATGTGATCAACATTACCACACCTGTTACCAAGTGGAATTACCAGATAACCGATGCGAATGAAATTCCTGAAGTACTTGCAAAAGCATTTTACATTGCACGCAGCGGCCGCCCGGGGCCGGTGTTGATCGATATCAC
>DASWTL010000138.1:0-40844 GCA_036402155.1 Sphingobacteriaceae bacterium
ATCAGCATGAAAATTTAAAATTCATACCCCCCGATAAAAGCGACCGGATAGAAGAGCTGGAAAAAGAGCATTCTTTCCATTCGTCACGGGCTCAGGCAGCCGAAACTATCTCCAGGTATAATTTCATAAATGATGTTCTGTTTGATACGGTAACCGTTAATTCTTCTGTTGAAAGGGAAACCACCAGCAATCGAATTGATAGCGTGCTCACCCATAAGATATGGGGCTTTGTAATATTTGCGGCTATTTTATTCATTCTGTTTCAGGCTATTTTTGCATGGTCTGAGTATCCTATGAGCCTAATTGAGGCGGTGTTTGTCTGGATGGCTAAGATCGGACATGAGTTTTTACCCCAGGGTATTCTGACAAGTTTATTTGTTGATGGAATTTTGGCCGGACTAAGCGGAGTTATCGTATTTATTCCTCAGATCGCTATTCTATTTGCTTTTATTTCAATTCTTGAAGATACCGGCTACATGGCCAGGGTCACCTTTATGATGGACAAGATCATGCGTAAGGTTGGATTGAACGGCAAGTCGGTGGTACCCATGATAGGAGGTCTGGCATGTGCAGTACCGGCAATAATGAGCGCCCGTAATATTGAGAACTGGAAAGACAGGATTATAACCATTATGGTTACACCATTGGTAAGCTGTTCTGCACGTTTACCCATTTATACCTTACTAATCTCGTTGGTTGTACCAAAAACAACGATCTGGGGCTTTATTAATATGCAGGGAATGGCCTTAATGGCCATGTACGTACTGAGTATTGTAAGCGCTGTAGTTGTAGCTTGGGTAATGAAACGCATTATACGGTCAAGGGAACAGGGGTATTTCATCATGGAACTTCCTGTTTACCGCATGCCCCGGTGGAGCAATGTACTGATGACCATGTATGAGAAGGTAAAAACGTTTGTTATCGAAGCCGGAAAAGTGATCGTGGCAATTTCAATTATTTTGTGGGTCATGGCATCTTATGGCCCTCCGAAGCGTATGGCGGCAGTTGATGCTAAATTTTCCTCACAAGAATACACTCTTAAATATACTCCAGAAGAAATAGAACGGTTAAGGTCCTCAGCTAAGCTTGAAAACTCCTACGCCGGGGTTATGGGTAAGGTGATCGAGCCGGCAATTAAACCCCTGGGATTTGACTGGAAGATTGGAATTGCATTAATTACCTCATTTGCTGCACGTGAAGTATTTGTGGGCACTATGGCAACCATGTATAGCGTAAATGGAGATGAAAGTGCAATGGAAACTGTTCGCGAAAAGATGCGTTCTGCAAAAGATCCGGATACAGGCCTGCCTGTGTTCACCACAGCTGTGGCATTTTCACTGATGATATTTTATGCCTTTGCCATGCAATGTATGAGTACGGTGGCAGTGGTATACCGCGAAACCAAAAGCTGGAAATGGCCGCTGATCCAGATCGCGTATATGACGGGAATGGCTTATTTTGCAAGTTTGCTGGTTTATCAGTTATTAAAATAATTGCGATATTAAGGGCTGTGAATAAAGCGCATATTCTCGAGAAATATCTGCCTTCAGATGCAGTTCCTGTAATTCTTCGGTGGATAGACTATTTTCAATGTGAATTTAAGGTTTCCCGTAGCCGTAATAGTAAATATGGCGATTACAGGCCTCCATTCAGGGGGAAGCCGCACCGTATTTCGGTAAATAACAATATCAATCAATTTGCCTTTCTTGTAACTACTGTTCATGAATTTGCTCATCTCTTAACCTGGAACGAGCATAAACAGAAAGCAAAACCGCATGGGCAGGAGTGGAAAACTAATTTTAAGCGGATGATGGCCCCATTTTTTGAAAAAAATGTTTTCCCTGAGGATGTTAACCGCGCTATAATAAAGTACCTCGAAAATCCGGCAGCATCAAGCTGCAGCGATCTTTACTTGTATAAAACCTTGAAGCGGTACGATACTATTGTGACCGGGGCCATTACTGTTGATACTTTACCTGCCAACACTGTATTTAAATTGAAGAATGGCAGATCGTTCAGGAAAGAGGCTAAGATCAGAAAGAGATTCAGATGTGTTGAGATTAGTACCGGAGCGGTTTATCTGTTTAATCCGATGGCGGAGGTTTTTGTGGTTGAGGCTATTTAAATCCTCCCGAAACATACACGTACTCACTGTCTTTTTTTATCCAGTTCATTTTAACTTTACGACCTCTGTAATTAATCGGATTATTTAATATTTCTCGTATAAAATTATCTTGTTTTTGAATGAGCAGCGAAGATCTGTAAAGATTTAAATCATTATGTGACAGTATGATATATATAGCTTTAGGATATTCAATGATCTCTTCAAATGCCAGGTCGAATTGCCCGGTTTGATTAAGAGCTGCTTCATAGCGATTCAATGCATTTTTTACATGAACGTTTAATGGTTTGGATTTTTGAAATTTGGTTTTCTGCAGATGCGCTTTATCGTTGGCTTTTCTTATTTCTGCAGCAAATTGTAACCCATCCTGATAAAATGCGCGGGCTTCTGTATAATGTAAGGTGTCCAGCTTGCGGATGGCATTTTCAGTATATAAAACCATTTTTCCATCTTTTAGGTAATACCTTTTTTCCAGACCTCCATATTCTCCGTTATCACCTTGCTCCACGAGTACGGCTGTTTTATCGTTTTTATAATATTTAGTAATTAAGAAAGTATAGTCGCCGGCAGAAAATGGCAGGCTCTTCTCCTTTTTAAACTTACTCAGAGAACGGTCAATGGAGTCTTTATATTCCAAAATGGATGTGGTAGTATTTAACTGTATATCCTTATTGTTTTTTGGAATAGAACATGATATCGCAAACAGGGTAAACAATAACAGTAATAATAAATTTGACGTTTTCATTGTTCTTCGGTTAATACATACAGAAGAAAAACTGTGCCAATATTGGTTTGGGATAATCTTATAGATTTAGGATAGTATTTTAGTTGAAAGTTAAGAAAATCAGAGTTTTATGGACGTCTGAGTCCCTGACTATTCAATGATATGTTTAAAGTGTTTTGTATTAAGGTCACTTTAATGATATTCTATAATTTAAAATAAACCGTTGAATAGTTGTTTGCAGATTAAAAGATGATCCTTTATAACTACAAACCACTGGTTTTATCCTTCCATGACTGACTGAAAGATTTCTCGGCTACTTTAGGTAATTCCCTTTCCTTTCCCCAGGATTTTTTGAAGAGTTTTTTCAGCAGGAAATTTTTCCATTTTCCACTAATCATATCCATCCATGATCTTTTAATCATACCTTTTTTCCAGGCTGACCATCCCAGGCTTTCGGATCTGGTTGCATAACCATCAGCTACAGCGTCACGCCTGTTAAGCAAAAGCATTTTATGGATATCTATTTTTACCGGGCATACTTCGGTGCATTTTCCGCATAGTGAAGAAGCGTAGCTTAAATGTTTAAAGTCCTTCATCCCCTGTAAATGAGGTGAAATTACTGAACCGATGGGGCCACTGTAGGTAGTTTCATAGGTGTGGCCTCCGATGTTTTTATATACCGGACAGGCATTTAAACAAGCGCCACATCTGATACAATATAGTCCCTGTCGCTGTTCTTTTTGTGCGAGCAGGTTTGTGCGTCCATTATCCAAAAGAATAACATACATTTCTTCAGGACCATCCGTTTCCCCTTCCTGCCGTGGTCCGCCCAAAATGGTATTATAAACCGTAAGGTTCTGACCGGTGCCATGTGACGCAAGCAATGGCCAGAAAAGATCCAGATCTGTGATTGACGGAATTATCTTTTCTATCCCCACAATAGCAATATGAATTTTAGGGAATGTGGTGCTAAGCCTTGCATTTCCTTCATTCTCTGTAAGGGCAATGCTTCCGGAGTCTGCGATCAAAAAATTTCCACCGGTAATTCCCACATCAGCAGAAAGATATTTCTCTCTTAACAATTCACGTGCTTTCTGAGTAAGCTGCTCTGGGGTGCTGTCTGCAGGAGTACCATGTTTCTCATGGAATACTTTGGCTATATCTTCCTTGCTCAGATGCATTGCAGGAGTAACAATATGATAGGGCTTTTGGCCAAGCATCTGCACAATGTATTCTCCAAGATCACTTTCAAGGGCATCAATACCATGCTGTTGTAAGAAAGAGTTTAGATGTATCTCTTCTGTGGCCATCGATTTTGACTTGATAACCGTTTTCGCATTTGCCCGGCGAATAATTTTCAGAACTTCTTCATTTGCCTCCTCAGCATCACTTGCCCAAATCACTTTTCCACCTTTCTTCTGGAAATTTGCTTCAAATTCCGGCAAAAGCTTATCCAGATTCTCCATTACTTTCCACTTGATGGTATTGGCTTTACGTTTAGAGTTCTCCAGGTTATGAAATGTAGAAATTCCTCTGGCTACAGCTTGATCATACCGGCCGATATTGAAGTTAATGATACGGCGATGGTCAAGATCAAAAGCTTTGGTATTTGAAGTATTGATGAATTCAGCTGCAAACTTAGTCATGGAAACGAAGTTACCGTTTTTTGTGTCAGAGACATATTATAAGTAAAATTTACAGTCGCAAAATAGATTTTTTTTAAATCCATGTTACATTTTTACCTATAGCACGTCTATACTAACAGAAGAGTTTTGAAACTATGAAGTACTTATTTTTTGCAGGGGTGGCAATAGTTGTTGTTCTGCAAGCTTGTTCAAATGAAGTTTATAATAATGAATCTTACATCCGCACATCGAATTTAAATGGGAGGAAACTTGCCATACTTCCTGTAGATGTTGAATTTACCGGCAGGTTACCTAAGGGATATACACTTGACAATAAAAAGGATACCGAAGACAGAGAGAGTACCGAAATTCAAAATATGGTGTATCGTGAGTATCTTTTCCGCGCAAAGAACGGTCGCAAGAAGCAGCAAAGTGTTGAGGTAATGAACATCGAACAGGTGAACAGTAAACTACGCTCGAAAGGAATTGACCCTCGTGAGTCATGGAATATTAGTCCGGACAGTCTTGGAAAGCTGGTGGGGGCAGATATGGTAATGCGTGTAAGGGTTAAAAAAGATCGCATTATGTCAAATGCAGCTTCAATAGGCGTTGGGGTTGCTACCACTGTTTTAGAGAATATTTTCAGCCGGGGCGGATCATCCGGTACTTCAACCAATGTGGGTACCGGCGGCAAAACTTATAATATTTATTTTGATGCTACATTAAGTGATGTAAAATCAGGTACAGTGATCAGTAAGATCAGTAAAAATGGCGATGCCAGCTGGAATCACTCTCCTGAAGATGTGATCAGGAATTCAAGCGGGAAGATGGTGCGAAAAGGCGCTGTACACGCTCAATATTAGAAATTGCAACAATAACCTTTAAAAGCATGCGTCCGGATTTTTTAGTCCGGGCGCTATATTGCATCACCTGCTTGCAGGAAAATCATTTACTTTATCAACAGCCGGACGCTCATCTCTATTGGCAAGGTCCCAGGCAGTATAGAAAACAAGTTGCGCCCTTTTAGTCAGGGCATTAAAATTTATCTTTTTTATTTCATCGGTTACCTTATGATAATCCTCATGAACTCCATTGAAGTAGAATATAATTGGAATATTATTTTTGGCAAAGTTGTAATGGTCTGAACGGTAGTAAAAGCGATTGGTATCGTTCGGATCATCATATTTATAATCCAGGGTCAGTTTAGTTGTAGTATTATTGATATTTTCACTGATATTCTTCAGTGTGCTGCTCAGCTTATCTGAGCCAATCACATACACGTAATTTGCCGAATCGGGCTTACCCTTGTATTCGTCTCCTACACGTCCGATCATATCGATATTGAGGTTAGCAATTGTATTGGCTAATGGGAAAACAGGGTGTTCTGAATACCATTCTGACCCTAGTAATCCTTTCTCTTCACCTACAACAGGCATGAATAGAATGCTTCGCCTGGGACCTTTGCCTGCTTTTTTAGCTTTGACAAATGCTTCTGCTATCTCCAGAACAGCCGTGGTTCCTGAAGCATCATCATCTGCTCCATTGAAAACATCGCCATCTTCCGCCACTCCCACATGATCATAATGTGCGGTTATAACAAGCAGCTCATTTTTTAATTTTTTGTCTGAGCCTTCCAAATACCCCAGTACATTCTTAGCTTCGATAGTTTTGAAACCCGATTGAACGTCAATACTAAGTGCTGCTGTAAAATGTAATGGCGATGGCTTTCCGGTCTCTGATATTACCCGTTCAATATCTTCTATTTTCTTTCCCGTAACTGTTAGAAGGCGGTTCAATACTTCCGGCGTTACTACCAGGGTGTTTATCTGCGTTTCTTCATCACCAATAACAATCTGCTTCTGGTCAAAAGCTGCTCTTTGGGCGCTGTAAGCAGCGATGTTTGGATTAACTGTAATGATTAGCGCCGGTTTTTTTGCCAGAATTGCCTCTGCCTTCGCGTTAAAATTTGAATATTCGGATGGCTGGTTAGTTCCTGAAATCAAATATTTTCCATTTGCGCGCGGTTCTCCTGGTAAAATAATGGCCACCTTACCTGCAAGGTCTATATCTGACAGATCATTATATTTATCAGAAGTTATACCATATCCAACAAAGACGAAATTGGTAAAAGTTGTAGCCGGTGCGGTATAATCGGCGACTATATAATCTTTTAAAAATTCAAGAGATTCACCGTTTAAAGAAACATTCCTGCCTGTAATGCTTTTCTCGCGTAATCCTACCTGTTGAAAATAACCGCCGTTAACAGGAGCTTTGAGCCCAAGGTTTTGAAAATGATTTTTAATGTACTGAGCTGCTTTTTCAGCGCCGGGTTCTCCGGTCTCACGTCCTTCATATTCATCTGATGCTAATACAGACAAGTGTTTGTAAGCATCTTCTTTTGTAATACTGCTGCCATAAGTGGCTGGGTTCTTTCTTACTGCACAGGCCTGAAATAGAATGGCTGTGATTATAGTACCAAGGATTAATTTAATTTTCATAATATTAGATTTGAGTACTGAGATCTGCCGGCTTCAGGTTAAGATTAGTGGCGCATTAAGTTTATAATTGATCAACAGGATATTTTATCCACCCGGTTTGCATGACGGCCTCCTTCAAAATCTGTATGAAGAAAGGCATCTGTGATTTTTCTTGCCTCATCTTCAGAAACATAACGTGCGGGAATGCATAGAATATTTGCATTATTATGTTGTCTGGCCAGTTTGGCTATTTCTACAGACCAGCAGATTGCGGCTCTGATGCCCTGGTGTTTATTTGCTGTGATAGCTACACCATTAGCGCTGCCGCAAATTAATATGCCCAAGTCGAATTCTTTATTTTCAACAGCTGAAGCAACAGGGTGTGCGAAATCAGGATAATCTACAGAATCAGAGCTGTACGTTCCAAAATCCTTCACGGTATAATCTTCAAGAAAATCAGTGATCAGTTGTTTATATTCAAAGCCGGCATGGTCAGCGCCTATGGCGATAGATAGTTTTTTTGTTGTCATTTCAAGCCTGGATAAAATTATTTAATATGTATTCTTTACAAAAGTATTAAACATATTTACTGAATAATATCTAAACCAAAACTTAAATACAGGATCTTTATTGTTTTGTAAATCCGGTTTGATTTAGTTAATTTTTCGAATAGAAATCCAGTTCGGCTTTTTGTCTTTTCTTTTCTACCGAAGCAGAAATCCAGATGCTTATCTCATAAAGGAGGAACAATGGAAAACTTACAGTAAACATGGAGATCAGGTCGGGAGTAGGAGTAACCACTGCAGAAATGATCAGGATCAATACCGTTGAATACCTTCTGGAGGCCCGCATGAATGCCGGTGTCATGATGCCCATTTTTGACAAAACAAAAATTAGGATAGGGAGCTCGAAGATTAAACCTGAGCCAATAGTCAGGGTAGCTACGGTAGACAAATATGAATCTATTGTAATATTGTTCTCAATGATATTGCTTACCGTATAATTTGCCAGGAAGCTGATAGACAGTGGCGACATGATGTAATATCCGAAAAGGATACCGATCAGAAACAGAAAGGTAGCATAGAACGTAAAACCTGAAGCAGATTTTTTTTCCAGATCCGTAAGCCCTGGTTTGATAAATCGCCATACCTCGTATAAAAGGTATGGAACACCTAATATGATACCAATTAATAATGATGAGTTCAGCTGTAGGGTAAACTGGCCCGCCATCTCGGTATTCATTATTTTAAAGGGGATATCTTTTATGCAGAAGTCAGGGCCGAGATTGTATTTTTCACCCAATTGGCACATTAAGCGGTATGTCCAGAAATTTGGATTTTTGGGGCCCATGATGATCTTGTCAAAAATGAAATCATAATAGGTCCATGCCAGGCCGGTAAAAATTACTATAGCTACTGATGAACGTACTAAATGCCACCTTAACACTTCCAGATGGTCAAAGAAAGACATTTCAGCTTCTATGCTTTTGCCTTTGTCTTTAATAGCCTGGATCAGATCCTCACTTCTTTTGGTCATATTCAAAATGCAAAAATACCATTCTGTTTAACTAAAATGGTATATATAATGCTATTAGATTTTTTTATTCACTCAAATCGAATGTCTCCATGAACTTTGTTGTAAAGTTACCCGCCCTGAAGTTAGGATCCTTCATTAAGCGCAGATGTAACGGAATAGTAGTTTTTACACCTTCAATTACGAATTCACTTAGGGCTCTTTCCATTGTGCAGATAGCCTCTTCCCGTGTTTGAGCGACACAAATAAGCTTAGCTATCATCGAGTCATAATTGGAAGGGATCTGATATCCGGCATAAACATGTGTATCAACCCTAACACCGTGTCCGCCGGGTGAATGGAAATGTGTAATCCGCCCCGGAGCAGGTCTGAAATTATTAAAGGGATCTTCTGCATTGATACGGCATTCTATAGCATGTGCTTCCGGAGTATAGTTTTTACCGGATATGGGTACACCTGCCGCTACCTTAATCTGCTCTTTGATCAGATCATAGTTAATAACTTCCTCAGTTACCGGGTGCTCTACCTGGATACGGGTATTCATTTCCATAAAGTAGAAATTCCGGTGTTTGTCAACCAGAAATTCTATGGTTCCCGCACCTTCGTAGTTAACCGCCTGTGCACCTTTTATAGCCGCTTCTCCCATCTTTTCACGGAGTTCGGGTGTCATAAAAGGTGATGGAGATTCTTCAACCAATTTTTGATGCCGGCGCTGAATGGAACAATCGCGCTCAGAAAGATGGCATACTTTACCATACTGATCACCAATTATTTGTATCTCAATGTGGCGTGGATCTTCAACAAATTTTTCAAGATATATTCCGTCGTTTCCAAATGCAGCACCTGCTTCCTGGCGTGCGGAATCCCATGCGGGCTCAAATTCTTCATTTTTCCAGACAATGCGCATCCCCCGGCCGCCACCACCTGCCGTAGCTTTTAATATGATAGGATACCCGATTTCATTTGCAATCTTGATTCCTTCCTGTACATCCGAAATTAAGCCTTCCGATCCCGGAATAGTTGGAACGCCTGCCTTTTTCATGGTTTCCTTGGCAGAAGCTTTATCGCCCATGCCATTAATCTGCTCGGGAGTTGCACCTATAAACTTAATACCATAATCGCGGCATATGGCAGAAAATTTAGCATTTTCGGATAAGAAACCATAACCAGGGTGTATAGCATCAGCATTGGTAACTTCTGCTGCCGAAATAATATTGGGAATACTTAAGTAAGAATCTTTTGATGCAGGAGGACCGATACAAACAGCTTCATCCGCAAAACGAACATGTAAGCTTTCCACGTCGGCAGTTGAATAAACTGCAACTGTTTTAATTCCCATCTCTTTACATGTACGTATAATACGTAAAGCTATTTCACCCCGATTTGCAATTAGTATTTTTTTAAACATGGATATTAATTTGTCGATTTGTTCATTTGTCAATTTAACTAATCAATTGACAAATTATCACATTGTCATATTGGTGAATTGAACTAAGCAGGGTCTACTAAAAATAATGGTTGATCGTATTCTACAGGTTGTGCATTATCAACTAAAACTTTTACGATACGGCCTGAAACTTCAGATTCTATTTCGTTGAAAAGTTTCATTGCCTCAATTATACATACAACCTCTCCGGCTTTAATCTCATCACCTACATTTGCAAATGAAGGTTTATCCGGGCTGGATGAACGGTAGAATGTGCCGATCATGGGAGATTTTATCGTTATGTAGTTTGCTCCTTCTGAAGCAGTTACCGGTGGTTGTGCTGCACCAGGAGTTACAGTGGCAGCAATGGTAGTAGGTTGAGGAGCAGCCGCAGAAGGAAGCGGTGCAGGAACGCTGGCATTCACATAGGTTGGCGCCTGGTTCGTTTTTATTGTAATTTTAAAATCCTTCTGTTCAATTGCAACTTCATTAACACCTGATTTAGAAACAAATTTTATCAGCTCCTGAATTTGTTTAATATCCATTTTTATGCGTTTAGTGTATTAGTGAGTAAAAGTAGAATAAAAATAGCAAATGAATGTTTGCTGTTTTTTAATAAGCCCATTTCAGGTAAATTGATCCCCAGGTAAAACCACCTCCAAAAGCAGCGAGAATAATATTATCGCCTTTTTTTAACCGGCTTTCCCATTCCCATAAACATAAAGGAATAGTTCCGTTAGTGGTATTCCCATAACGTTCAATATTAATCATTACTTTTTCAGGACCCACGCCCATGCGGTTAGCAGTAGCATCAATAATGCGCTTGTTTGCCTGGTGAGGCACCAGCCATGCCACATCCTCAGACTTAAGATTATTTTTTTCCATAATCTCGGCAGCTACATCTGCCATATTAGTCACAGCGAATTTGAAAACGGCCTGTCCTTCCTGGTAAGCATAATGTTCTTTAGCGTCTACGGTTTCATGACTGGCCGGTTTAATTGATCCTCCGGCTTTCATGTGCAGGTAGGGCATTCCCGAACCGTCACTTTTCAATATAGAATCTATTACACCATATCCTTCTGTATTGGATTCAAGAAGAACGGCGCCGCAGCCATCACCAAAAATGATACAGGTTGTACGATCTTCGTAATTTATAATGGATGACATTTTATCGCCACCTACAACAACTACCTTCTTGTGTTTGCCTGTTTCAATAAACTGTGATCCGGTTGCAATACCGTAAATAAAACCTGAGCATGCTGCTTGCAGATCGTAACCCCAGGCATTTTTTGCTCCTATTTTGTCTGCAAGAATATTGGCAGATGCCGGAAAAGGCATATCAGGTGTACTGGTACAGAATATGATCAGATCAATTTCTTCGGCAGTAATGCCCCGTTTTTTGAGAAGGCCGTTTACAGCCGGAACCGCCATGTCTGAAGTTCCAAGACCCTCACCCTTTAATATTCGCCGCTCTTTAATGCCGGTTCTTGACGTGATCCATTCGTCATTGGTATCAACCATGGTTTCTAATTCATGGTTGGTTAAAACGTATTCAGGTGCGTAGCCGTTAACAGCTGTAATAGCAGCATGAATTTTTTGCATAGCTTCGGTTAATTAAATGCCGCTTTAATTTTATCGACAATTTTAGTTTCAATCATCGTTCGCGACAATAATATCATATTTTTTATAGCTTCAGGACTTGATATTCCATGCCCGATAATTACCGGGGCGTTTACTCCAAGAACCGGACTTCCGCCATATTGTTCATAGTTAAAGCGGTCAAAAAATTCATCCTTGAAGCCTTTCTTTAAAGTCAAAACATAAAAGCTTTCAGCCAGCTTCAGCATCACGTTTCCGGTGAACCCGTCGCAAACAACTACATCTGCTTTATCATTGAACATATCGCGGCCTTCTACATTGCCTACAAAATTAAAAAGCCCGGTCTCATTCATCAGGGGAAATGTAGTTTGAGTGAGCAGGTTACCCTTCTCCTCTTCTTCGCCCAGATTCATTAAAGCAACTTTCGGGTTTTTAATATTATAAATATGTTCAGCAAATAAGCTGCCAAGCAGGCCAAACTGAAGTAACATATCCGGTTTACAATCTGCGTTGGCTCCAACATCCAACAAAAGGCCAAACCCGCCTGTAATTTTTGGGATATTACTTGCGATAGCAGGGCGAATGATGCCGGGAATACTTTTTACGCTGAACATAGCGCCAACCAGCATAGCGCCGGTGTTTCCGGCTGATGCAAATGAATCGATTTCGCCGTCTTTTAACAGCTGAAATCCACGACTTATACTGGAGTTCGGTTTCTGTACAATTGCTTTTGTTGGATGTTCACTCATACCAATAATTTCAGTAGTATGAATGAAATCAAACCTGTCGGCACTTACATCGTGCTCTTCTAGCAGTGTAATGGCTTGGCTTTTATCACCTATCAATACAAGTTTTTGGCCTGGAGATAAGTTTTTTTCGGCTGCTATCGCTCCCAAAACTGCTGCCTTGGGAGCATGGTCTCCGCCCATAATATCTAAGCCAATTTTCATAGGGATAATTTGCTTTTTAGCGGTAATGAAGAACGTGTGAAAGATTCAAAGCTTATTCTATAAGCTCCTTCACATGGGAGTTTCATAAGAAAATTAACCTTAGGCAATAGCAGTGTTTTCAATTACCATTTTCCCGTTGTAATACAGGTTGCCATCAACATTGTAAGCACGGTGTGGTAAATGAATTGCTCCTGTAGTTTGACAGGTGGTTAAAGATGGAGCAACTGCCTTATAATGAGTTCTTCTCTTATCTCTTCTGGATTTGGATATTTTTCGTTTTGGATGTGCCATCGTTTCCTGATTATTATAATTATTTTTTTATTTTTTTCAATGCTTCCCATCGTGGGTCAACATTGTCTTCTTGTTCATTTTTTACAGAAAGATCCGATAATTTCCGGATCATTTCATTATCGCACCAAGGTGTGTTCCCCTCATCATCACAACGGCTTACAAAGGGCACTGCAAGGTTAATATATTCATAGATCAAACCTGAAACATCTATTTCATGTTCGTTCCTGTTTAATATGATGATTTCATCCGTATTGTCTTCCAGATTTGCATCATTACTAAACTTTACTATCTGACGTTCCGTGATATTTACATCAGATGGAAAATCAGCTAAGCATTTATCACAGTTCAAAAATATCTGACCTGAGATTTCAAATTGCAGGATTAACATTGTTTCCTGCTTATCCATCTCAAGGCTTATTTTAAGGGCGCCATTTTTTACAAGAGAATATTCAAATTCTGAAAAAAATGCCTCATCAACCTCGAAATCAAACTGATGTTTGCCAAACTTTAAGCCCGTAAACGGGATATGGTACTGCTGTAAGGGTTTCAAAGCACGACAAATTAGCCCGCAAATTTAGATAAAAATTAGTTATCAGGGAAGTTTTTTTTAAAATGATAAATTGTTTTATCAACTGCTCCTAATATGGCAGCCTGGTATGTCCTGTTTAATCCCTGTCACGTGATAGTTTACTGAATTTTAAAGGGTTAGCTGAAAGCTCAGCGGACTCGCGTCTGCGTTCTACAATATTAACCGCAGTAAACAGCGCTTCGCGGAACGAACTTTCTGACGCCAGGTCTTTACCGGCTATGTCGTATCCCGTCCCATGATCTGGAGATGTTCTTACCACAGGCAGGCCTGCTGTGTAATTTACACCATTATGAAAAGCAATATGCTTAAATGGAACCAAACCCTGATCATGATACATTGCTAATACAGCATCAAATTTAAGATATGCGTTGTTGGCAAAAAAGCCATCGGCCGGATATGGACCTAAGGCAAAGATACCCTGCTGATTAGCTTCTTCAATGGCCGGAATGATAACCGACTGCTCTTCTGCGCCAATTAAACCATTATCTCCGGCATGGGGATTTAGCCCAAGCACTGCAATCTTTGGTTTCTGGATCCAAAAGTCTTTCTTCAGGCTTTCATTCATCAGCGTAAGTTTGCTCATGATCTTTTCTATGGTTATCGATCCTGCAACCTGGCTTAAAGGGGTGTGACCAGTAACTACACCAACCCGCAGGTCCTCGCTAACCAGGAACATCAACGAGTCTGATGAGTTGCACTTGGCCTGAATATACTCCGTGTGGCCCGCAAAGTGAAAATCATCGCTTTGTATGTTGTGTTTATTTATAGGCGCAGTAACCAATGCGTCTATATTACCTGCCAGAAGATCGGTCATAGCCCTTTCAAGTGATATGAACGCATATTTCCCGCCGGTTTCATTTGATACGCCCAATTCTATTTTAACATCTTCCTGCCAGCAGTTGATCATGTTCGGCTTTTTGGGAGCCGCCTGTGACGCCTCCTGGATCACATTAAATGTGAAATCATGCATTGCCAGCGTTTTCCGATGAAAAGAAGCAACCTTAGTGTTGCCGTAAACTATTGGAGTACAATACTCCAGGATACGGCTATCAGACAAAGTTTTTAAAATAACTTCAAGGCCTATGCCATTTATATCGCCAATAGAAATACCAACTTTAATTTTTCCGCTCATGCTTTTCTGTTGAAAGTTGCAAAATAACTAAAATAAATCAGGCATTCCATATCTCCAAACTTGCATCTATTTGCCGTACTTTGTGCCGAAGGAAATAGAAATGAGTTTAGTAAGAGCAAAAAAACATCTGGGCCAGCACTTTTTAACCGATAAAAATATCGCTGAAAAGATTGTTAACAGTTTAAAACAGAAAGATAGATACAGGCAGATACTTGAGGTTGGACCAGGTATGGGCATACTTTCTGACTTTCTGCTTCAGAAAGAAGATCTGGAAGTTTACCTTATTGATATTGATGTTGAATCATTTGAATTTCTAAGAAAGAAATATGCTCAGATTGGCGACCGGCTTATTAATGGTGATTTTCTTAAACTTAACTTTAAGGATGTCTTTGCTGGTGAATTTGCAATAATTGGCAATTTTCCATATAATATTTCTTCACAGATACTGTTTAAGGTACTCGAAAACCGCGATCAGGTTGTAGAAGTGGTAGGCATGTTCCAGAAGGAAGTAGCAGAGCGGTGTGCGGCAAAACCCGGAACAAAAGATTACGGGATATTAAGCGTATTTCTGCAGGCATGGTTCAATGTTGAATATTTATTTAGCGTAAAGGCGGGCGTATTTAATCCACCGCCAAAAGTTCTTTCTGCAGTAATAAGATTAACCCGGAATGAAACTGACAAGCTTGAATGTGATGAAAAGCTTTTCTGGCAGGTAGTGAAAACGGCATTTAATCAACGTCGTAAAACACTTCGAAATGCTTTATCGTCAATAATTAATAAAGGGAATATGATAGCTGAACCATTGTTAGACCTGCGTGCGGAGAGGTTATCGGTAAGTGATTTTGTTCATTTAACAAATATAATATCTGCTACAAGGGCATAAATGTCTCTTGGTTGTCGATAGTAATTTCCATTAAAAGTATTACTCAGCCAGCTATAATTCTTATTTTTGATTGATCAAGATAAGAATTATGAACATGCAAGCCGAGAAGTTGGAAATTATCAGATTACTGCTTGAAACAGATGATAAAGAACTTGTTAGTGAAATAAAAAATGTTTTTCAAAAGAAGGGATTTGATTTCTGGGACGACCTTCCTGTAGGAGTTAAAGAAAGTATTCAAAGAGGATTAGATGAGGTATATGAAGGGAAGGTGATTTCTCATGAATCTGTTATGGAAGATATTAAAAATAAATATGGCTCTGGCAGTTAAGTGGTCTGAAGAAGCCCGGACTACTTTTGAACAGGTGATAGACTGGATAAGAAATAAATGGTCTGAAAAGGAAGCTCTGAATTTCATTTCTAAGACAGAGAAAATAGTACAATTAATCAGTCTACAGCCTTACCTGTTTAGTGCCTCAAAGCATAAATACATCAGAAGAGCAATTATTACCAGGCAAACCTCACTTATCTATATTGTTCTAAATTCTGAAGTATACTTGATTACATTCTGGGACAATCGTAAAGATCCTGTAAAACTCAAGCTTTAATTTATTGACAGAACTTCAGATGAGAGCCATTCGTGTATTAATAGTAGATGACCTGCATCCTTATTTTAAAGAGGAAGCAAGAAAATTGGGTTATGAGGTTGATGATCAACCCGAATTAACCCGTGAGCAAACTTTAAAGATTATAGGTGATTATGACGGCCTGGCAATACGTACCAAGTTCCTGGTAGACAAGGAATTGATCGATCATGCATCTAAGTTGAAATTTATTGCCAGGGCTGGTGCAGGGATGGATAATATTGATGAGGAATACACACTTGCAAAAGGGATATTATGCATTAACGCGCCTGAAGGAAACCGTGATGCGGTTGCAGAACATGCCATTGCAATGCTGCTTTCTTTAACGAACAACCTGGTTAAAGGGGATAGGGAGATCAGGAATGGAGTTTGGGATCGGGAAGGGAATCGCGGATGGGAAGTGAAAGGTAAAACAGTTGGAATTATTGGATACGGAAATACAGGCAGAAGCTTTGCCCGGAAGATGTCAGGGTTTGATGTAACTGTTTTGGCCTACGATAAATATCATAGTGGCTTTGGTGATGAGTTTGCCGCAGAGGCAACTATGAGGGAAATATATGAACTCGCAGATATCCTGAGTTTGCATATTCCGCTTACAGCCGAGACCCGCCAAATGGTTAATGATAATTATTTTAACAAATTTAAAAAACCGGTGTTCTTTCTAAATACATCGAGAGGTGAGATAGTTGATACTACCGCTGTATTAAATGCAATTCAAAGCGGGGTAATAATGGGTGCCGGGCTTGACGTTCTTGAAATTGAGAAATTTCCACAGTTGAAGACGGCAAGCTGGTTCGAATCTCTGAAAAAAGAAGGTAAATTAATATTAAGTCCGCATGTGGCAGGGTGGACTTTTGAATCATACAGGAAAATTTCTGAAGTGCTTATTGAAAAGCTGAAAAATTTGCATTTTTAAATTTCCTAAGCTATCTTCGTGATGCTTGCAAGACTATATCGGCTACGGTTCGACATAGTCTTGTTTGTTTTTTATAGACTATCAAGAACATACAAATCTAAGGGCGACATGACAGAGGTAACATATTATACCAAAGAAGGAATTGAAAAACTTAAAGAAGAATTACATTTCTTAAAGACAGAAGGCAGAGCAAAAATTGCTGCGGCAATTGCTGAGGCGCGTGACAAAGGTGACCTTTCTGAGAATGCAGAATACGATGCCGCCAAAGAGGCTCAGGGACATCACGAAAGTAAAATCGCTAAACTAGAATTAACTCTTGCTTCAGCACGTCTGATCGATGAATCCAAGCTGGATACTTCCAAAGTACTGGCATTATCAATTGTTAAAATAAAAAATACCAGGAACGGTGCTACCATGACTTACCAATTGGTTTCTGAAAGCGAAGCTGATCTGAAGTCGGGAAAGATCTCTGTAAAATCTCCGATAGCACAGGGATTACTTGGGAAATCTGTAGGCGACAAAACGGAAATAGTTGTTCCTGCAGGCAAAATGGAATTTGAGGTGTTAGAAATCAGCAGATAAGGATTTACATGGCGGTCGGGATACTTCCGGCCGCTAATTGTTACGGTAACCAATAACCCAATAACCCAATAACTTAATAACCATCCCCCCAATAACCTAATAACCAAAACCTCATGGCATCCATATTCACCAGAATTGTAAACGGCGAGATACCCTCACATAAAGTTGCTGAAACCAATGAGTTTCTTGCTTTTTTGGATGTTAATCCACTGGTTGAAGGTCATGTCCTGGTGATCCCGAAAAAGGAAGTAGATTATATTTTTGATCTGGATGACGAAACGTACGCCGGTTTAATGATCTTTTCAAAGATTGTAGCAACAGGTATAAAAAAAACAATACCATGTCTTCGCGTTGGGGTTGCAGTAATTGGCCTGGAAGTGCCGCATACACATGTCCATCTGGTTCCGCTAAACCATATGAATGATATTAATTTTAGCCGGCCCAAGTTAAAACCTACCCAGGAAGAGCTTAGCACTACTGCATCAAAAATAAGGGAAGCGATATTGGCTCAGTCCTGATTATTACTTTTCCCTTTCAATGGTTGGGCAACCCGTTTCTGATTGTCTTTAACAAATGCTCCCCATCCTGAATAGCTTTTATTTCCGGTTGAAGTGCTGATACGCTGGAATGAATGACAGACAGCTACAGCCAATCCGTCGGTTGCATCTAAAAATTCAGGAGTTTCTTTGAATTTCAGCAGGTTTTGCAGCATGGCTGATACCTGTTCCTTTCCTGAATTTCCGTTTCCTGTAATAGATTGTTTGATCTTTCGTGGTGAATACTCGAATATCGGAAGATTGCGTGACAAGGCAGCAGCCATGGCTACTCCCTGCGCCCGGCCAAGTTTAAGCATAACCTGGATATTTTTACCATAAAACGGGGCCTCAATTGCCAGGCAATCCGGATTATATTCATCAATCAGGGCAACTGTTTTCTCAAATATCCGCTGGAGTTTTAACGGGTGGTCATCAAGATGATCAAGTTTAACTATTCCCAGGCTAATAAGCTCTATTTGGGTTCGTACCTCTTTCAATAAGCCATAACCCATAACAGCTGTTCCCGGATCAATCCCTAAAATGATCCGTTCATTCGCTTTTTCCTTCAGCATACTGCAATATTACTAAATATAGGTTTACTTAACTTATAATGTGGTGTGTGATAGCAGATACTTTTCTTAACATTGTGTGAAATTCTAATCTATTGAATCCACAGGCCAGGAAGATTGTCAGTGTTGTTTTTAAAATCGCGATTATATCGCTCGCATTTTTATTTATTTATGATAAGTTAAACAATAACCAGAATCTTTCTAATTTCAATGCGCTGACAAGGTCATTGTCAAAAACACATGTTTATGTTGTTCTGGCCATGGTTTTCGCTTTGATGCTTTTGAACTGGTTTATAGAATCGTTAAAGTGGAAGTATCTGGTTCAGCGGATAGAGCGGGTTACCGTGTGGCAGGCTATCGAATCGGTGTTCTGCGGCTTAACCTGGGCAATATTTACACCAAATCGAATCGGGGAATATGGTGGCCGGATGTTTTTTCTTTCTCCAAGGAAACGGGTATTTGGCGCTATTGGGATGTTAGTGGGGGCTTTCGGACAAATGGTTGTCACTAATATTGCAGGTACAATGGCAGTTTTATGGTTTACCTGGCGATTTATTTATCCCGGCCTATGGCTTTACCTTTTACTGGTATTCTTAGGGGCAATATTCTGTGGTTTTCTAATTCTGATCTATTTTAATATTAGCTGGCTTAACTCGCTACTTAATCGCTTCAAGGTATTAAAGCCGTTACGGAGGTTTTTTTTTATATTGACGCGGTACCGGTTTAAACAGCTTTGGAAAGTATTATTGTTTTCGGTAAGTCGCTTTGTTGTATTCACTACACAATATTATCTTATTATTCACCTTCTCGTGCCAGAGCTTTTATTCTTTGAAATATGTATGATGGTTTTTCTGTTGTTTTTTGTTCAATCGGCTCTTCCATCTCTCGACTTGCTTGATGTGGGTGTTCGCAGTTTTGTGGCAACTTACTTTTTCGGCTTCATTACTACCCACGATATTGCTATTATGGCAGCAACAGCATGTGTTTGGTTTATTAATTTAATAATTCCTGCTATTTTAGGCTCCGGCTTTGTATTAAAAATTAACTTTTTTGGCAATAGAACTCGTTAGTATCATCACAGGCTTGCTTACGCTCAGCTATGTGATCATTATATTTTATTTTCTCAGAGGATGGTCACGTCTTCCAGATTTTAAATCTGGTAATGAATTACCGTCAACAAGGGTCAGCATCCTGATTGCTGCGCGAAATGAGGAGGAGAAGATCGGAGATACCATCAAAGACTTGCTTGCTCAACACTATCCCAAAAACTTGATTGAGATCATTATTGTGGATGACCATTCTACAGACAGGACATCTGAAATCATCGGTTCATATGCTGATCAGGGTGTTCAGCTTATACAACTAAAAGAGGATAAGGCGCTTAACTCGTATAAAAAGAAAGCCATAACAGAAGCTATTCATAAATCAGTAGGTGAATTGATAATTACCACAGATGCCGATTGCAGGATGGGAACGGAATGGTTGAGAACGATTGTGAGTTTTTATGAGAAAGGGAACTATAAACTTATTTCCTCCCCTGTTGCTTTCTTTAAAGAGAGATCGTTATTTGAAGAACTGCAAACTCTTGAATTTTTATATCTCATCGGACTTGGGGCATCCACCATTGGCAATAAGAAAGCGTCTACATGTAATGGCGCTAATTTGGCCTATACCAGGGAAGTGTTTATTGAACTGAAAGGATTTCAGGGTATTGATGATCTGGCTTCCGGAGACGACGAGCTTTTTCTGCATAAAGTTGCAGCAAAATATCCTGGAGCAATAGGTTTTTGTAAATCGGAAAAGGCCATAGTTTATACGTATGCCAAAGAAAATCTGAAAGAATTTATTCAGCAGCGAAAACGGTGGGCATCAAAAAGTACACGATATAAAAATAAAGCAATTGTTGTTCTGGGAATTTCTGTCTGGTTGTTTAATCTTTCCATTATTGTGAATTTTATTGCAGGATTTTTGGATCCGGTATATAATCAAATTGGTTTAATAAGTCTGGCATGTAAGTTTCTATCAGAATTAGTCTTCCTGTTGCCATTAACAAACTTCATTAAAAGGAGAAAACTTGTTTTATACCTGCCATTTCTTACGGTTATACATATTTTCTATATTGTGTATATAGGTATAGCAGGTAATTCAGGAAAATATAACTGGAAAGGCCGTTCTGTACGATAGTATTTCTAAATTTATAAAATGAATCAAACTCCGGGCCGCCGCATCTGGTTACGATTTAAAAGAAACAGGTTTGCTCTAGCCGGTTTATTGTTTGTGATACTTTCATTGATAATCAGCATATGCGGCTATCTGATTATGCCAGATGATACCCCTCAGGCCAATAATATGATGCTGCAATTGAGTATTAAGAAACCCGGATCAGCTTTTACAATTCTGAAGATGCAGAAACAACAGCATGTTGATACATTGAATGTCTTTGAAAAAATGCTTTTCGGCCAGCCTTCTGCATATAACCAGCTGCCTGTATCATCATTCCGGTTTGCCGGGGATTCAATTATGGTCAGGGAATACATTGGAGACGAGGAAGAAGCTGAAGAAGTGGGTTATTCTTTAACATCTGTAACCGGAAAAAGGATGTCGTCAAATATGGCACATGCTGAGTACGTACGGACAAATAATATTGAGCAACGGTATTTCTGGCTTGGGACAGATATATACGGCCGTGATCTGTTAAGCCGGCTTATCCTTGGTATTCGGGTTTCGCTGGCTGTGGGGATTCTGGCAGTTTTTGTTTCCTTACTTATTGGCATTACCCTTGGTGCCTTAGCCGGATATTTTGGCGGAATAACTGATAAGATCATCAGCTGGCTGATGAATGTAGTTTGGTCTCTTCCGGCATTATTATTAGTTATAGCCATTTCATTTGCGTTGGGTAAAGGCTTCTGGCAAATATTTATAGCAGTGGGATTATCCATGTGGGTAGAAGTAGCCAGGCTGGTTCGGGGGCAAATACTTGCATTAAAGCATATCGAATTTGTTGAGGCGGCGAAAGCAATGGGATTTTCCCATGCACGCATTATTATAAAGCATATCCTTCCCAACATTGCCGGACCCATACTCGTGGCTGCTTCTGCAAATTTTGCTTCGGCAATTCTGCTGGAAGCAGGATTGAGTTTTTTAGGCTTTGGAGCTCAGCCGCCTGTGCCAACATGGGGAGCAATGATCAGGGAACACTACGGTTATATCATTATTGATGCAGCATATCTTGCAATATTACCGGGTCTGGCTATCATGTTAATGGTTTATGCCTTTAATTTATTGGGTGTCGGGCTTAGGGATGCTTTTGATGTAAAAGCGCCAAATACAAATGTTTAATTGGTAATTCATGGGATTTAACTATTTTTAATCGCGTATTATGCATATAATATTTGGAACAGACTTTCCCTACATCCGGTGAGAATGAGTTAATTCAGCTTTTGCTTAAAAGGCAGGCGGAATTAAATTCATTACTTGAAGTAACACAGGCTATTAACAAAAATACTGCTGCTTCCGTGTTATTTGAAATGCTGGAAGTTGTACTTAAGGTGCACCTTAAAGTAGGCAGCATGCGCCTGCTTATTAGGGATGGCGATCGTTTTTATTGCGCATCAAAATTCGGGGGGGTATTTGAAAATCCTAAACTCATGCAGCAGATTTGCCGCTTGGTTCAGGGAAATAAAAGTATTACAGAACTTAGAAATCATCCAAAGAAAAGCCTGCACCCTTATGATTATTTTGTGCCGGTATTTCATAAAGATGAGATACTTGCCTTTGTACTTTTAGGTGATTTTGATACACGCCCCGAATTAATCAGCAATGATCTGAATTTTATTGAGACCCTGATCAATGTTATTATAGTTGCGCTGGAGAATAAAAAACTTTTTAAGGAACGGGTTGACCGGGAGCGTCTTCAGCGTGATATAGAGTTGGCCAGTGAAGTTCAGAATATGCTTTTTCCGCAGTCATTGCCAAAAACAGGGTTTGTTGAAGTAGGAGCAACCTATTTGCCAAGTCAGAACATCGGGGGAGATTATTTTGATTTTATTCGTCTTAATAAAGATGAGTTCCTATGGTGCATAGCCGACGTATCCGGAAAAGGGATTTCAGCGGCATTGTTAATGGCTAACCTGCAGGCCGGGTTAAGAGCCTGGGCTTCTGTTGAAGATGATCTGACAAAAGTTGTTAGACAGCTGAATAAGATCGTTTTTTCAAATACCAATGGCGAACGGTTTATCACCATGTTTGTTGGCCGGTATAATAAGCAAACCAGAAAGTTGCAATTTGTGAATGCAGGGCATAACGCCCCAATTCTGATCAATGGAAGTGCACATATCTTCCTAAGCCGTGGATCAACCATCATTGGCGCTTTTGAAGAATTACCATTCGTAAACCTCGGTACAGAAACTTTGGGGAAAGGAAGCCTGATCTTCAACTATACCGACGGCCTTGTAGAATCATCGGAGGAAGATATTTATATTGATGAAAGCGAACTGGCTGATTTTCTGGTCTTAAACAGTGATCTGAATGTTGATGAGTTAAATAAACGGATCCTGGCAAATATTAAAACATCAAACAATGCCCGGATGGACTCGGATGATGTAACTCTGTTTTCCATTAAGATCCTTTAACGCCCTGCCTTTTTTATCAACAATTCTTTATAAAGACTTTCACTCTTTGGTATCTTTGGAAAATTACCGGAGAAATTAATTGAGTTAAAATGCTTTTGTCATATTACCAGAGGGAATTTATTGAGGCGGGATGTGATGAAGCAGGACGTGGTTGTTTGGCAGGCCCTGTTTTTGCAGCGGCTGTAATTCTTCCCACGAACTTCCAACATAAACTCTTTAATGATTCAAAGCAGCTATGTGAAGAAGACCGGGATAAATGCAGGAAGGTAATTGAGAAAAAATCTATTGCATTTGCAGTGGCAAAAGTTGATCATGATGAGATTGATGAGATCAATATTTTGAACGCTTCATTTTTAGCCATGCATAAGGCACTTGATCTCTTACAAACCCGCCCGGAATATATCCTGGTAGATGGAAACCGCTTTAAATCATACCGGGAAGTTCCTCATCAGTGTATTATTAAAGGTGATGGAAAATATTTATCTATCGCGGCAGCATCCATTTTAGCTAAAACATATCGCGATGAATATATGCGCTCCCTGGCATGTCATCATCCGGAATATGATTGGATCAATAATAAGGGCTATCCCACACCCAAACACAGGGAGGCAGTAATAAATTTCGGTCTTTCGCCCTTTCATCGCAAAACTTTCAGAGTAACAGATCCCCAATTGGATCTATTCGAAGAGTATTAATATACCTCCGTATTTTCATTTTAGGCTAAATCGTTTCTGTTTTTATTACTTTTGCGCCCAGAAAAGTTATCAATCCTTACATGAAGAATACAGCTCTATTTGACATTCATCAATCACTTGGTGCAAAAATGGTCCCTTTCGCGGGTTATAATATGCCCGTACTATATGAGGGAATAAATTCGGAACATGAAACGGTACGCAAAGCAGTCGGTGTGTTTGATGTCAGTCATATGGGCGAGTTTATTCTGAAAGGAGAAAAAGCACTTGATCTTATACAGAAAGTAACATCCAATGATGCATCTAGACTGGTTGACGGTAAGGTGCAATATTCCTGCCTTCCTAATGAGGAAAACGGAATAGTGGATGATTTGCTGGTGTACCGCATAGATGAAAAAACATATATGCTGGTGGTAAATGCTTCAAATATTGAGAAAGATTGGAACTGGATTTCAAAATTTAATACCTGTGGTGTTGAAATGAAAGATATTTCTGACCGCACATCGCTTTTAGCCGTTCAGGGGCCGAAGGCAACTGACGCCCTGCAATCTCTTACCGACATTGACCTTGGACAGATGGAATATTACACTTTCAAAAAAGGAAAGTTTGCTGGAATTGATAATGTTCTCATTTCAGCAACGGGGTATACCGGTGCCGGAGGGTTTGAATTATATTTTGATAATGATCATGCAGAACATATCTGGAATGCAGTGTTTAAAGCAGGAGAAGAGTATGGAATAAAGCCTATCGGACTGGGAGCGCGTGATACGCTTCGGTTAGAAATGGGGTTTTGTTTATATGGTAATGATATTGATGATTCTACTTCTCCTTTAGAAGCAGGTTTAGGCTGGATCACTAAATTCACCAAAGACTTTGTGAACTCTGCTAATCTATCAGCACAAAAACAAGCCGGACCAAGTCGTAAGCTGGTTGGTTTCGAGATGATTGACCGTGGTATTCCACGTCATGATTATGAGATTACAGACGCAGAGGATAATGTGATCGGCAAGGTTACCTCCGGTACGCAATCGCCATCACTTCAAAAAGCAATAGGTCTGGGTTACGTAAAATCTGGTTTTGCAAAAGAAGGTACAGAGATCTTTATAAAGATCCGCGATAACAAAATAAAAGCCAGAGTAGTAAAATTCCCTTTTTTTAAAGTTTAGAATTGAAATTCCTACATTCACTTTGCCTACTATGAATAAGAGAAAGATTGAAGTATGCTTTACCCCGGCCTTGCTGCACTTGTATGATATCCGCGAAAGCATAGTTGTGGTAATCGATATTTTCAGGGCTTCTTCGTCTATCTGTTATGGTATAGATAATGGTGCTGAAGCAATTATTCCGGTTGCCACCGTAGAAGAATGCCAGTCGCATTGTAATTCCGGTTTTCTTTTGGCAGCCGAGCGGAATGGCGAGGTTGTAAAAGGATTTGATTTTGGGAATTCGCCTTTTGCCTATACTGAGGAAAAAGTTTCGGGCAAGACGGTGGTTCTTACAACTACTAATGGAACTCATGCTCTGCATAAAGCAATTGAAGCCAGCCGCATCGTAATAGGGTCCTTTTTAAATTTAACAGCTCTTACAGACTGGCTTAAGCTCCAGAATAAGGATGTCTTACTGCTTTGTGCAGGATGGAAAGATAAGTTTAACCTGGAGGATACCACCTTTGCCGGCGCCGTAGTTTATAAGCTTCACGGCGAAGATTACATTTTGGACGATGCAGCTATTGCAGCAGAAGATATGTATATTTTAGGGAAAGAAGATCTGAATAAATATCTTGAAAAGACCTCACATAGCGAACGCCTTAAAAAGCTTGGAATTGAGAAAGATATTCGTTTTTGTTTGAATATAGATGTTTGTACTACTATTCCTGTTCTTGAAGGAAATAAATTGGTCAAACTAAAGAGCTGACTACTTAAGTTTCTCATTATTCTTATGCCGGTCTGCGTCGCGGATATTCTTTTTCTCCAGGTTTTTTTGCAATGCGTCCGTCAGATTAATACCGGTTTGGTTGGCCAGACAGATCAATACAAAGAGCACATCAGCCATCTCATCTGCCAGATCAACATCTTCATCCGATTTTTTAAATGATTGCTCACCGTACTTCCTGGCCATGATGCGGGCAACTTCACCTACCTCTTCCATTAAGATAGCGGTATTAGTTAGCTCGTTAAAGTAACGTACTCCGGTTGTTTTAATCCAGTTATCAATTAATAGTTGTGCTTCATCAATTTTCATGCTGTCAAAATCAAAAGTTAAAATTCAAAAAAACAAAACCGGCCGCTACGCTCCAAGCTCAAAACCCCCAGCTTCCAACTCAAAACTACTCCCTATTCTTCGTATCAATTAAAATAGTCACCGGGCCATCATTTATTAAACTGATCTTCATATCAGCGCCGAAGATTCCAGATTCAACAACATTCCCGGAAAGTTTTTCAAGCTCGGTTTTCATTTGATCATACATCGGAATTGCCTTTTCGGGCTTAGCCGCCCTGGTGAATCCGGGCCGGTTTCCTTTTTTCGTTTGGGCAAAAAGAGTAAACTGTGAAATAAGCAGGATCCGACCATTTATATCTGCCAGCGATTTATTCATCAAACCATTCTCATCACTAAAGATCCGGAGATTTATAATTTTTTGTGCGAGCCAGCTAAGATCATCTGTTTCATCCGCATCCTCAATCCCCAGCAAAACCAAAAGTCCGGCTTTTATTTCACCTGTTATGTTTCCTTCTACAGTGCAACTTGCCTGGCTAACGCGCTGAATAACGGCTCTCATCTCTTCAATGTGCTAATTTGTGATAATGTAATAATTTGTTAGTTTGTTAGTTTGTTAGTTTGTCAATGTGCTAATGTGCATTACGCTGATTTTAAATGTGTTAATTTGATAATTTGTCAATGTGTTAATTTGTACTACCATAATAATAATGTGATAATATGAGGCATACATTGTCTAATCATCCCATTTACCAATTATCACATCCCATTGATCTCCGCCATGCCATTACCACATTTGCAAATTATTCCATTAATCTCCGCCACGCCATTGACAAATCAAGACATCGACAAATTACCACATCAATCTCCGCCATGCCATTGACAAATTAACAAATTGGCACACTATCACATTAATATCCGCCATACCATTGACAAATTAACAAATTAGCACATTATCACATTGGCCTACGCCATTTACGAACGGGTATCGTTCCCATGATAAATACTAAGATAGCTTTCATACCTCGAAGGAGCGATTTCACCTTCTTCAACTGCTTTAATTACCACACATCCTGGTTCATTGATATGCCTGCAGTTATTGAACCTGCATTCATTCATTTTTTCGCGTATTTCAGGGAAAAAATGGCCGAGCACCTGGGGTTCAATATCAATAATACCCAATTCACGTATTCCGGGTGTATCGATCAGAAATCCGCCGAAAGGCAAGGGATGCATTTCAGCAAAGGTTGTCGTATGCTGGCCTTTATCACTCCAGTCAGAGATGTCTCCGGTTTTCAAATCCAATTCAGGTAGTATAGCATTAATTAATGTCGACTTTCCAACTCCTGAATGTCCGCTTAACAAGGTAACCTTGTCTTTTAACAGATCACATATCTGATCAGTATTGATTTTTTCAAGGGCAGAAACCTGGTAGCAGGGATATCCAATATTGGTATAGATACTTTCATATTCCGCCAATATTTCAAGTCCATCATCATTAAACAGGTCAAGTTTGTTAAAAATCAGGCCTGCAGGTATTTCATATGCTTCGGCTGTCACCAGAAAGCGATCAATAAAACCTAAAGAAGTCCTGGGAGAGGCAAGTGTTACAATTAAAAACGCCTGATCCAGGTTGGTTGCAAGGATCTGTGCCTGTTTAGAAAGGTTAACCGACTTACGGATGATGTAATTTTTGCGCGGATATAATTTCGTTATCACACCGGTTTGCTGTTCTGGCTCCATTTCAAAGTCAACCTGATCCCCAACTGCCAATGGGTTGGTGGTAGTAATGCCCTGGATGCGGAACTTGCCTTTTATCCTGCAATCAAAGTATTCGTCATTTTCTGACAAAACTTTATACCAGCTACCTGTTGATTTGATAATTAGGCCTTTCATTGCTCAGCAAAGTTATAATTATAGTGTGATTACATGGGTTGATTCCGGCCTTTTAACGTTGAATGCCAATGATTTTTATAAAAAGCTCAAAAAATGAAATCAGGTGTTGATAATTTTAAAATAAAGTCATTACTTTACACCCGCAAAAGCAAAACAATGTTAAACACGATTTACACCACAACAACTACAATTATGACCACCACGCTGAATGCATGGGGGGAGTAGCCGTTGGTGTAAACTGAAAAGAATATAACCCGAGCGCCTTCCTCCAAAAGAGGAGGGCGTTTTTTTATAAAAAAGTATGAAAGTTTTAAAATTTGGGGGTACTTCAGTTGGTTCCGTTGAGAGTATTCGCACACTGTTAGATATTGTTAGTCACGAAGCTGCCAAAGCCAGACCGCCTGTCGTGGTCTTATCGGCAATGGGTGGGGTAACGAATATCCTGATCGAAATGTCTGAACAGGCAGCTGCAGGTGAAAGCTTCTCAAAAGCATTAAAGGAACTTGAAGTCCGCCACTTCAATGTAATTAAAAGCTTGCTTGATGTTCAGCGTCAAAACCCGGTGTTTACTAAGCTGAAACTGCATTTGAACGAACTGGAGGATGTTTTGCAGGGTGTTCAGAGTCTTAAGGAGCTTACTCCGCGCACCCGCGACCTGATATTGAGTTATGGTGAACGCTTTTCTACCTTTATGGTAAGTAAAATAGCTGAGCAGAAATTGCCTTCAGCATTTTATGTTGATGCATCACAGCTTATTCGTACTGACAGCACTTACGGGCATGCGCGTGTAAACACCGAATTAACCGAACAGCTGATACATGATTTCTATAATAAAAATCCGGGCAAGCTGATGTTTGTTACCGGTTTTATTGCAGGTAATGATGAAGGTCGGGTGACAACCTTAGGTCGCGGGGGCAGCGATTATACAGCAGCAATTTTTGGTGCAGCGTTAAACGCACAGGAAATCGAGATATGGACTGATGTGAACGGGATGATGACTGCAGATCCGCGTATAGTTAGTAAAGCATTTCCATTGGAAGAGCTTTCTTATACCGAAGCTATGGAACTTTCATTCTTTGGCGCAAAGGTGATCTATCCTCCAACGATGATTCCCGCATTCCTTAAAAAGATCCCGATTGTAATAAAAAATACTTTCCAGCCAGACTTTAAAGGAACTGTAATTAAACATAATTCAAGTCCGTCAAATCTTCCCATCAAAGGAATTTCGTCAATTAATGATATCAGCATCATTAATTTGCAGGGAAGCGGTATGGTGGGCAAAGCCGGTTTCAGCGGCAGGTTGTTTTCTATGCTTGCACGCGAACAGATCAGCGTGATACTCATAACCCAATCATCCTCAGAGCATAGCATTACATTTGCAGTAAATCCTTCAGATGCTATCAGATCAAAGCAATTGATTGAGCAGGAGCTGGAACTTGAGATCCTGGCCAAGAAATTGGATCCACCTGTTATCGAAGACCATTTGGCTGCTTTGGCAATAGTGGGTGAGAATATGAAAGAAACTCCGGGAATCTCCGGGAAATTGTTTCATGCCCTTGGCCGTAATGGTATTAATGTCAGGGCCATAGCACAAGGGTCATCAGAATACAATATTTCTGTAATTATCTCCAAAGAAGATCTTGCAAAAGCTTTAAATACAGTACATGAGTCGTTTTTTACCCAGCTTAAAAAAACGCTGAATGTATTTTGCCTGGGTACCGGTCAGATAGGCAGTACATTATTTAAACAGCTTTATGCACATAGCGACTTTCTGAAACAGCATAATGATGTGCTGGTGAAGATTGTTGGTATTAGTAACAGAAGCAAGATGGTTTTCCAGCCGGATGGAATAGCGCTCGACAGCTGGAAAGAAACCCTGCAAAACTCTCCGGAATCTGCTCACCTGGCAGAATTTATTTTCAAGATGAAAACTATGAACCTGCCTAATTGCGTGCTGGTTGATAACACGGCGAGCCCTGAGCCTGTCAAGTTTTATGAAGATGTGCTGAATTCAAATATTTCAATTGTAACTTGTAACAAGATTGGTAATTCAGCTTCATATGATCAATATAAAAGGTTTAAGGATGCTGCAAGGATTCACGGAGTGGATTTCTTTTACGAAACTAATGTAGGTGCAGGTCTACCCATTGTACGCACACTGAGGGATCTAATGATGAGCGGCGATCGCGTGCAGCGTATCGAAGCTATTCTATCAGGAACCATTTCATTCATATTTAACAATTTTAAAGGTGACGCTGATTTTCATGATGTCGTTAAGCTTGCACAGGAAAAAGGCTTTACGGAGCCGGATCCCCGTGATGATCTGAGCGGAACAGACTTCATGCGTAAGATGCTTATTCTTGCCAGAGACGCAGGCCATGTAATTGAGCCTGAAGATGTTGAAATACAGAATATGCTCCCAAAATCATGTATGGAAGCAGTTTCTGTACCGGATTTTTATGAACAGTTAAAGGCTTCAAAAGCCTATTTCGACGACCTTAAATCGCAGGCTGAACAAAGCGGAACCGTATTGCGATACATCGGAAAGTTGGAAGATGGTAAGGTGGCCATCTCCCTGCAAATGGTAGATGAAAATCATCCGTTTTACATGCTTTCAGGAAGTGACAATATAATCTCATTCACCACCGACCGCTATAAAGAGAGGCCAATGGTAGTCAAAGGCCCGGGTGCCGGAGCAGAAGTTACCGCAGCAGGCGTATTTGCTGATCTTATAAATGTTGGAACCAGCTCCTGATATGAAAAGTTCAATTAAAGTATTTGCTCCCGCCACTGTAGCTAATGTAGTGTGTGGATATGATATTCTTGGGTTTGCAGTTAATGCTCCCGGTGATGAGGTTGTCATGCGAATTTCTGATAATCCCGGAATACGGATCACTAAAATAACCGGTGATGAAGGGCGGCTGCCACTTGATCCTGAAAAGAACACCGTTAGCGTAAGTGTAAAACATTACCTGGAAGCTATTCAAAAGCCTGATGTTGGTGTAGAAATTGAGCTTCATAAAAAAATGCCCATTGGCAGCGGATTAGGATCAAGTTCTGCAAGTACGGTGGCGGGCTTATATGCAGTAAATAAGCTTATGGACAATGCCCTTTCTGATGAGGAGTTGCTTCCTTTCGCAATGAAGGGCGAGGAAATGGCCTGCGGACACGGGCATGCGGATAACGTTGCCCCGGCATTACTTGGAGGGTTTGTATTGATCAGGAGTTATACGCCGCTTGATGTAATAAAGCTTCCCTTTCCGAAAGATTTGTATTGTGCGATTGTGTTTCCCGATGTGATAGTACCAACAAGGGATGCAAGGCAATTGATCAGAAGTAAGGTATTATTAAAAGATGCGGTAACTCAGTGGGGCAATATTGCTGGTCTGGTGAGCGGGTTGTTTATGAACGACTTGTCACTGATAGGGCGGAGTATGCATGACATCCTGGTTGAACCGGTTCGTGCTATTCTGATCCCTGATTTTTACAGGTTAAGGGAAGTGGCAATGGAGCATGGCGCTGTTAGTTTTGGAATCTCAGGTTCCGGACCGTCTGTTTTCTCTTTTGCCAAAGACGAGAGCACTGCTAATAAAATCACCAAAGTGCTTGCCGATCATTTGGCCTCTTTAAATATCGCAAGTAAAACCTATGTTTCAGCGATCAACGCCGAAGGACCAAAAGTTCTGGGTTAATAAGCAGGAAGAAAAAATACGTGCAGATACTAGATACTCAATACCCATTACACCAATGAAACTTTACAGTACAAATAACAAGTCGTTACGCGTTGATTTTAAAGAAGCGGTTTTCAATAGTTTGCCGGCTGATAAAGGATTGTATATGCCTTTAACAATTCCGAAGCTTGACGATATGTTTATAGCAAATATTCACCAGTATTCATTTCAGGAAATTGCATTTAAAGTAGCCCAGGCATTATTACAAGATGAAATACCTGAAAATGATCTGAGACGAATTGTCTCGGAAGCAGCAAATTTTCTTGCACCTGCGGTAAAGCTCGACGATAAGACGTATGTGCTTGAACTCTTTCATGGTCCATCTTCTGCTTTTAAAGACTTCGGTGCACGGTTTATGAGCCGTGTGATGAGTTATTTTATGAAAGAGGGTGAGAAGAAACTTGATATTCTGGTGGCTACATCTGGTGATACTGGCGGAGCGGTGGCATTAGGATTTTTAAATGTTCCAAATACCAGGGTCACTATTTTATACCCAAAAGGCGGGGTAAGTCCGGTGCAGGAACTACAGCTGGTTACCAATGGGAATAACATCAGGGCACTTGAGATTAACGGAACTTTTGATGATTGCCAGGCATTAGTTAAGCAAGCCTTTGCTGATCCTGAATTAAATAAAAACCTGCGCTTAACATCAGCAAACTCCATAAATATTGCGAGACTTATCCCTCAGACTTTTTATTATTTCAATGCCTATGCGCAGCTGAAAGCTCAGGGAAAAGATGATGTGGTGTTTTCTGTTCCCAGCGGAAACTTTGGTAACATCGCCGCAGGCATAATCGCATGGAAAATGGGATTGCCTGTAAAGCAGTTTCTTGCTGCAACCAATGTGAATGATACAGTTCCGGAGTTTTTGAAAACTGGAAAATATCTTCCAAAAGCATCAGTCCCAACGCTTTCCAACGCTATGGATGTTGGCAATCCAAGTAACTGGGTGCGTATTATGGATATGCTGGGTGATTATGAAGGTCTGCGTAAATTAATGCTGGGATATCGCTTTACCGATGAACAAACTGCCGGAGCAATTGAGGAGATCTATTCAAGATTTAATTATATTGTATGTCCGCATACTGCAGTTGCATGGCTTGCGGTAGAGGAATGGCGCAAAACCAATGATCATGCTGCGGCTGTATTTTTAGCAACAGCCCATCCTTTTAAGTTCCCAAATGTGTTCCCGGAGCACTTAGCGGACAAAATCGAGATACCTGAACAGGTTGAAGCAATGAAAAACAAACCCAGATATGTTGAACAGTTTAATAACGATTTTATCCAGTTTAAGGATTATCTGTTAACTAACCTGTAAGGGGCAACGTCGGGCACGCACGGTCAGTCTGAGGCTCTCGAAGACCGTGAGGGGTGGGCAAGATGGTGATTCGGGAACCTCTTCATGACCCAACGATGCAACATCGGGCGCGGATGGTCACCATGACGGGGGCGAGTAAGCCCATAAAAGGTTTGAGAGTTCACTTTCACCTGTTAATAAATAAAAATATGACCAAAGCAATAATTTTTGATTTCGGCGGAGTCCTGATTGATTGGGATCCGAAATACTTATATAAAAAGCTGTTTGAGCGGGAAGAAGAAATGCACCATTTTCTCCAAAATATCTGTACATCAGATTGGAATGAGGAGCAGGACGGCGGACGCCCGATTGAAGAAGCTACTGGTTTGCTCGTGCAGCAATATCCTGACCATGAGGAACATATCAAGGCCTATTACGGCAGATGGGAAGAAATGTTGGGCGGCGCTTTTCAAGGAACAGTGGATATATTAAAACAATTAAAGGATAGCGGGCGGTATAAAATCTATGGTTTAACGAATTGGTCTGCAGAAACATTCCCAATAGCGCAGGAGCGGTTTGAGTTTCTGAACTGGTTTGATGGGATAGTAGTTTCCGGAGAAGAGAGAAATCGCAAGCCCTTCCCCGATTTTTATCAGTTATTGCTTGACCGTTATGAAGTGAAAGCTAATGAGGCTTTATTTATCGATGATAATTTGCGGAATATTCATGCAGCAGAAAAGATAGGAATTGAATCTATTGCATTTAAATCACCTGATCAGCTCAGGCAAGAACTGCGAAAGAAAAATATTCTTTAGAAAAGGGTGTAATGCAATCGCCAAACCGGTAAGCGCCTTCAGGCTTATCGGAAGGCTCTGACGCAACCAGCGCAAAGTTAACTGTATAAAAAAAGAGGTTTGCATGCACAAACCTCTTTCTGATAGTTAGTTCCAGAGATTCTCCGGATAGGTTCCTGCCTGAACCAGGTCATCTATACTTTTCTGAACAATTGGCTTGTCTTCTTTATATGTTACTCCGAACCATTTGTTTTGTGTCGGGATCACTTTAAACGTAGCCGTACCATCTTTTATCAATTGATCGGCAACTAATGGGATAAAGAACTCCGATTTTGGATTGGCAGCATTAGCCAGCGCAAACTCTTTAAATTGTTGCTGGGATAAGCCAAAAATAGCCGGGGTAAAACCCCAGAAGTTCATGGATACCCGATTGTCTGAAGGAAGCGGATATTCCTGGCCGTTTTCTTCATAAAAAACCTTGCCATCTTTAAAATAAACCGTTGTACGCTCGTGAATTTCCTTTAAGTTTCCTTTCTCATCAACTTCACAAACTCCTCTTGATACTGAGCCATGCTCAGAAAGGGTCTTATCGATTTGATACCCGATCAATGAAAAACGGTTATCCGCTACTTCAGTGGTTAAGAACTCGTACATTTTATCGTAAGATTCCCGGCCATAAAAGTCATCGGCGTTAATTACGCAAAATGGTTCTTTAACAGCGTCACGTGCAGCCAGAACAGCATGTGCCGTACCCCATGGCTTAGCACGCTCAATTTCCTGATCAATACCAAAAGGTTTTAGATCATATGACTGGAATACATAATCAGTTTCTATTTTTCCTTTTAATTTGGGTTCAAATATTGCTTTGAAATTTTCAGCAAATTCTTCCCGGATAATGAAAACTACTTTGCCAAAGCCAGCCTGGATCGCATCATAAATAGAATAGTCAATAATAGTTTCTCCGTGTGGACCAAAACCGTCGGTTTGTTTCATACTGCCATAACGGCTAGCCATACCGGCTGCAAGAATAAGTAAAGTGGGTTTCATGTATAATGTTATTTAAATATGTAAGTATTTTAAAAACAGCCCGATATAAAGGGCTGCTAAAAATAATAAATCGATAATGAAATAATGGTTTGCAGTTTTTTGTTTGCTGTAATTATATATAAGCTCCTATTTAACTGATCTGAAATCGTGATTGGCCTGAATGGTAATTAATGTCTCGTAAATAAGCCTGATCACATTATCAACATCTTCTTTATGAACCATTTCAACCGTAGTGTGCATATATCTTAACGGAAGTGATATTAATGCAGAAACTACACCGCCATTAGAGTAAGCAAATGCATCGGTATCAGTACCGGTCCAGCGTGATGATGCCTGCCTCTGGAAGGGGATCTTATTTGTTTCAGCAGCCTTAACAATTTGTCTGTTGAAGTTTGTTTGTACCGACGGAGCATAAGAAAGCACAGGACCCTTTCCGCAAGCCAGATCGCCCTGGGTTACCTTGTTGATCATGGGTGTCTGGGTGTCGTGAGTAACATCGGTAATAATTGCAAGATTTGGTTTAATTCGCTGAGTGATCATTTCTGCACCGCGAAGGCCTACTTCTTCCTGTACCGAGTTTACAATGTATAAACCGAACGGCAATGTCTTTTTGTTCTCTTTTAACAGGCGGGCAACTTCAGCTATCATAAAACCGCCTACACGGTTGTCGAGAGCACGGCCTACATAATATCGGTCGTTTAAAATCATAAACTCATCTTCAAAAGTAATTACGCATCCTACATGTATACCCAGCGCCTCAACCTCTTCCTTGGTAGTGCATCCGCAATCAAGGAAAATATTTTTTAATGTCGGAGCCTCTTCCTTTTCGCCGCTGCGTGTGTGAATAGCCGGCCATCCGAAGACTGCTTTTACTATTCCCTTATCGGTATGGATATTCACCCGTTTTGATGGAGCTATCTGATGGTCTGAGCCACCATTCCGGATGACATATATCAATCCGTCCTTGGTAATGTAATTAACAAACCAGGATATTTCGTCCGCATGTGCCTCAATTACAACTTTATACTCAGCCTTTGGGTTTATTACACCTACTGCAGTGCCGTAATTATCAATAAAATGTTCATCGATATAGGGTTTTATATAATCGAGCCATAAGCGCTGGCCTTCCCACTCAAATCCGGTAGGAGATGCATTATTGATATATTGTTCTAAAAAGTTTACGGATGCATCAGTAACAACCGGTATGTGCTTATCTTCTGCTTGTTTTTTCTTAGCCATGTTATTTTAGTAAGGTTACAAATATAAAAACTCCGCTATGCTATTCAATTTTCCGGTAAATAAAGCTCCATAATAACGAAGTCATAACCATTTTGAAAGAAGGTTTGTGTGGTTTCAGTAAAACCAAATTTTCTGTAAAACTCCGATGCGTTTTTGCGGGCATTACACCAAAGTCGTTTGCATTTTTGTTCTTTTGAATAACTGATCACAAACTCAAGTAGGGTGCTGCCATAACCCTTTCCCTGGTAGTCGTTAAGGGTGGCAAATTTTCTGAACTGAATTTCATCCTTATCTTCAAATACTGAAATAACGCTTATCAGCTTATTATGGTCAAAAAGCCCAAAATGCATACCCATATCGTCATTCTCAAGCTTTACATCATCAATCGTCATTTCCGGATACATAACCTGCTGCCGGAGCGGCCAGACCAGATAAGGTGGTATTTGTTCAATGGATGGCATTCTATAAACTATAACTGAAACATGAGATCTTTAAATACAGTTCATCAGCAATATCCCATCACCCTGTAAGTTACATACCCTGTAATTTCATGCATCAGTAATGCCCATTTAGACATGGCATCGGATGAAGGAATGAAAAGATTATCCGGTGTTAGTATTTTATGCCGGTCAGCGGTATAGTAATCTACAGGATAAATCGCAGTTGATAACCCGGCCTTACTGAAACACCCCTGCGACCTCCTCATATGGAAGGCTGAAGTAACAAGCAGGAGGTTCTGCTTAATTCCGAGACTATCAATTAATTTCTTAGAGTATAATGCACTCTCACGGGTGTTTCTTGATTTGTTTTCAAGAAAAATGTCTTTTTCAGAAACTCCGCAATAAAGAAATACTTTTTTAAGCTGATTTGCTTCCGGGATATCGCGTCCTGTTAAGGAGCCGGAACCGCCGCTTATCAGTATTTTTTTCACCTTACCGGCTTTGTACAATTGTATAGTATGTATAACCCGATCTGCACCTCGGCCGAAATAAACGCGATCTGTACTGGCTTTTTGTGAGTTGGCAACTCCTGTTAAAACAATAGCCGTTTGCCCTTCCTGTAATGTTGAAACAGGAACAGGTTCCTCTTCCCATAAAAGTAATCCCTCATTTACTAAAAAACTATTTGTAAAAATGAAGAATACAACCAGGGTGGCTATCAGGTTCTTCTTTCTGCGATCTTCACTTTTGGTAAATACACTGAAAAGCAGTAAAAGCAGGATCCACACCTGCGGCATTAGTATGTAGTAAATCGTTTTAGATAATATGAAGAACATGCAACGGAGTTAAGTCACAATATTAGGCAAATACTCAGTAATTCATAAACTGCGTTGCATTAAAGCAATCAAGTGTGATTACCAATCTCCGCTGGCGCCGCCGCCGCCAAATCCACCACCGCCAAAGCCGCCGAAACCACCTCCGCCGCCGCCGAAACCTCCTCCGCCAAATCCACCCCCACCAAATCCACCTCCACTGCTTCTTCCACCGCCCATCCCTGAGCCCATCAATAGCCACCAGAACGGACTTGCTGCTCCTCGTCCGCCAATTACCTGGCCGCCGCCGCCTCGTCCGCCACGCTTAGAAAGAATTACAAGGACAATAATGATAATGATAATGATGAAAAAAGAATTACCCGATTTTCCCTCCACCTGTGGTTTTTTATCGGCTTTATACTCGCCCTTCGTATATGAAATAATAGCATTGGTGGCTGCGTCCAAACCCTGGTAAAAATTCCCCTGCTTGAAATTCGGCTTTATTTCCTGTTCAATAATACGCTTGGCAATAGCATCAGGCAAAGCGCCTTCAACTCCATAACCGGTTTGAATAGTTACTTTACGATCGCCCAGTGAGGCAAGAACAAGCACGCCGTTATCGTTCTGAGCGCCGCCAATTCCCCAGCTATGAGCCAGTCTCGTACCATAATCAGAAATGTCATACCCGTCTAATGACCGGATAAGTACAACGGCTATTTGCGTTGATGTAGAATCATCAAAAGCTACCAGCTTTTGCTCAAGAGCATTGACCTCAGCCGCTGAAAGCGTATTGGTATAGTCATTTACAAGCCGGTTAGGTTTAGCCGGAAAGTCCTGCCCAAAAGCATTCAGGGTGATAAACAGAAAAATATAATAGAGCAGTGATTTTATGTACATAATTGATGGCGTAGACTAATCTCCGTCTTTGAAGATAATATGATCAGGTAATTCGTTAATGTCATCATCATCCTGAAAAGGGAAGTAAGCCTTCAGCTGATCACCGGCCATATGTACCCCCGTTATAATTCCCTGAACAAGATTACCCGATTTAAATTCTTGCCGCATAGCTTCTTTGGTGGTATCCCAAAAATTTTCAGGAACCACATTGTTAATTCCGGAATCGCCGATGATGGCAAACTTATGATCCTTAACAGCAATATAAATTAAAATGCCATTTCTCAGAGCAGTTTTATCCATACCGAGCTTATTAAAGTAGCTTACTGCCCTATCCAAGACAGGCTCTTTGCAGCTCTTTTCAACACAAATACGTATTTCGCCTGAAGTAAATCGCTCTGCGGCTTCAACGGCTTTTTGTACCCGTTGCAATTCCTCATCATTGAAGATTCCCATGTTAAAATTCTACTTTCGGCGCTTGTTTGGCCCCTGCCTCTGCCTGGAAGTAGCCTTTCTTTTCAAATCCAAACATGCCGGCAGTCAGATTATTCGGAAAGGTGCGAATCTTCGAGTTGTATTCCTGTGTTACCTCATTAAATCTGCGGCGTTCCGTCGAGATCCTGTTTTCAGTACCTTCCAGCTGCGCCTGCAATTCCAGGAAATTCTGATTGGCTTTTAATTCAGGATATTTTTCTACCACAACCATCAGTCTTCCAAGTGATTGCGATAAGCCATCCTGTGCAGCCTGGTACTGGGAAATGGCTTCAGGGGTTAATTTCGAAGCGTCAACATTTACATTAGTGGCCTTAGCCCGAGCTTCAATAACCTTGGTTAAAGTTTCCTGCTCAAACTTAGCGGCTCCCTTTACACTGTTAACTAAATTAGGTATTAAATCAGCCCGCCGTTGGTACGCATTCTCCACCTGAGCCCATTGAGATTGAACCTGTTCATCCAGTTGTACCATGGTGTTGTATCCACATGAACTTAATGAAAACATTAGAGCTAATCCGGTTATTGTATAAATAAGTTTTCTCATTGTCTTAATTTAAAGTAATTGATTTGGTGTGAATTTACGGCTTTATGATTTAAAAATTCATAATAAAATAGATGTTGCTTTAGATTATGATAATAAACCTCTGAAACACAGAAGATGTTTTTTTCGTGGACAGGTCGAAGGTGGAATATTTTCTTTTCCATGTTATTATGGAATATTAATAGCTATGCCCAGGACTGCCCTCCGAATATTGGCTTTGAAGAGGGGGCGTTCTCCGGATGGCAAACATCTGAAGGATCTCTGGAAAGAAATACCGGAATATTAAGTATCTCGCCCGGAGGCCCAACGTATGACCGGCATACCATTATAGGGAATACGATCCCCACTGAGGTAGACCCTTACGGACTTTTTCCGGTAACCTGTCCGAACGGAAGTGATTATTCTATACGCCTTGGCAATGAGTTGAACGGAAGCCAGGCCGAAAGCGCGAGTTATACATTTACCATTCCGGCCAATAGAAATGACTACAGTATTATCTACCAGTATGCCGTGGTGATCCAGGATCCCAATCATCCGTATAATCAGCTCCCTAAACTGTCTGTCACTGTTACTGATATCACTAACCGCAGTAGTATTATAAGTTGCGGTTCATTTGCCTATACAAGCTCAGATCTTCCGGGCCTCATGCAGTCTGAAGTACGCCCTGATGTTTTTTATAAACCATGGTCAGCGGTTACCATTAATTTATCAGGGTATGCCGGAAGAAGAATTAAACTGGAATTTTTAACTACTGATTGCTCACAGGGTGGACATTTTGGATATGCTTATGTAGATGTTAGTGAAGCCTGCACTTCGCCGGTAACCGGAAATATCTATTGCCGGGATGCCAGGGATATAACTCTCACAGCTCCATTTGGATTGAAAGGATACCAATGGTATGATGAAGATTTCTCCAATCTTCTCGGTACGGAAAATTCTTTGCTTCTCAGCCCAGCACCTTCAGGAAACACCCGGTATGCTGTTGTACTTACTCCCTATGCCGGTTTTGGGTGCAAGGATACATTATTTACTGAAATAAAGGCTATAAACGAAGTTCTTACATTACAAATAAACGATCCTCCTAAAGCTTGTGCGAATATAGGCGTTGATCTCACCGCGCCCGGCATAACTGCTGGAAGTAGTGCAAACATGAAGTTTAACTATTTTATGGATCCTCAGGCCAAGGTTTACGTCACCAGACCACGCTTTGTAAATAATTCCGGGACCTATTATATTAAAGCAACAAACCTGGCAGGTTGTGAGCAGATTAAACCCGTTCAGGTCACTGTAGTTTCTGCACCGTCATTAAATATCAATTCACCTCCCGCGGTTTGTTTTCCATCTACAGTTGATATTACCACGCCTTCGGTTTTAGGACTGGCCTCAACAGATGTAAAGTTTTCTTATTGGGAAGATGCAGGCACCAGCAAACCCTTGATAAATCCGCAAGCTATTCGCCAAAGCGGAATTTATTACATTAAAGCAACCAATGATGTAAATTGCTATGATATTAATTCTGTATGGGT
>DASWTL010000139.1:0-19274 GCA_036402155.1 Sphingobacteriaceae bacterium
CAGTCCATCGGACAAAGTAAACACCTGGCATTGGGCGGCTTCTACAGACGTATTAAAGCTCGAAGCGGAGGCTTGGTAGCCAACGTAGCAACGGCGAGAAAACTAGCCGTCCTTTTCTATAATACGCTCAAGTTCGGGGTTCAGTTTGTAGAAGAAGGGTTGTCCAAATATGAAGAGCAGTATAAAAAGAGAATGCAACGCAGTTTAATAAAAAAGGCTAAAACGCTTGGTTTTGAGCTTGTTCCAGTTGAAGTCTGATTTTGGTTCATTAGTAGGCACGAGAGGCCTAGCCCCAGGCTCTCCTTCACATCTGCAATTATTAACCACCTAATTGATCTGTTATCGTCATAAACCCACTCATCACTTTTTTCCCGGGTTCTGTCACTTTCATTATCTGCTTTAAGCCGTTACGATCTATCATTGCTAAAGAATTTAAAATAAAAAATAAATTCTGTAACACCATTTATTAAATGCTATCAAACTAAAAATCAAAGCAATGAAAACATGTATCCTACATCTGCTTATCTGCTGCCTTACACTAGGAGGATATGCACAGAGCTCATCGTCCATCAACTATGATGTGAAAGGTTTAATTGCTGATTCAGTGACACATAAACCACTCGATTTTGTTACGGTTGGCCTAAAGACTGATAAAAACACGCCTCTCAAATCCGCCCTTACTAAATCAGACGGATCATTTTCCTTCTCCGATATTAAACAAGGTAAATATTTGATTACCATAGTTTCTGCCGGATATCAACCAAAAATCATCACCGTTGATCTGACAGATAGTACTAAAAAACTAAAAGATCTGGGTATAATAAACATAGTTACGAGAACCAATAAGTTAAAAGAGGTTGTTGTTACTGCAGAAAAACCGTTAATAAAACAAGAAGTTGACCGTATTACTTATGATTTGCAGGCTGATCCTGAAAGCAAATCAAGTAATGTTCTTGAAATGATGCGCAAGGTTCCACTCCTTTCGGTGGATGGCGATGACAATATTCTGTTGAAAGGAAACAGCGGCTACAAGATCTTTATCAATGGAAAACCATCAAGTATGATGGAAAGAAATCCAAAGGATATTTTAAAAAGCATGCCTGCATCCAGTATTCAAAGTATTGAAGTGATTACCAATCCTCCTTCAAAATATGATGCCGAGGGGCTGGTAGGCATTATCAATATCGTAACCAATAAAAAAGTAGATAATGGCTATAATGGTTCAATTAACATAAATCAGCGTTTTCCTGCTGGGGGACCGGGTACAGGCGGATCTTTTACCTATAAACAAGGTAAATTTGGACTTTCATCCTTTGGCGGTGGCAGTATCTCAAACTCACCTGTCACTGAAAGCAACAGCTTCAGAACAACAACCGGACAAAGTTCAACAAACCTGGCGCAATTTAGCACCAGGGAGTCCGATAGGAAAACTGGGTATTTCGGCACTGAAGTAAGCTATGAAATTGATAGTCTGAATCTTATTTCCGGTCAGTTTAATATAAACGGCAATCAGTCTGAGGGTTTAAACCAGCAATCTTCTCTCTTAAAAGATCAAAGCGATATTTTACAAGCCTATAACCTGGGAAGTAATAATGAAGGCAGAGGAAACGGGTTAGATGCTGCACTTAATTACCAGCTTGGTTTTAAAAAAAATAAAGCCCGGTTACTGACTTTCTCATACCGGTTTTATACTTACGAGAATAAACAAACCAATTTTTTAACCACATCTGATCGTGTGAATTACGAGACTCCTGATTATAATCAATTTAATAATGGCGGTTCATCAGAACAGACATTCCAGGTGGATTACGTTCATCCCGTTAAAAAACTAACTATAGAAGCCGGGTTGAAAGGAATAGTGCGGAATAACCAGAGTGACTTTCAATTCCGTTCGTTTGATACCGATAGCAAACAATTTATACTGGATCCGGCCAGGACCAATAAATTTGACAATAACCAAAACGTATTTGGAGCTTATAATACATATCAATATAACTTAAAAAATTGGGGATTTAAAGCGGGTTTTCGTATTGAAAGGACAATTATAGATGCCGACTTTATTTCTGCGGCATCACAGGTTGAGCAGAAATATTTCAATGTGGTTCCTTCTGTTAATATCAACCGAAAATTTAAAGATATGAGCAGCTTGAACTTTGGTTTTACACAACGGGTGCAACGTCCGGGAATTCACCAGCTTAACCCGTTTGTTGACCGTTCAAATCCTAACTTTGAGTCTACAGGCAACCCTAACCTCCACCCTACTGTAAACAATATGTTCCAGTTAGGCTACACCAGATCTAAAAAAGGTTCCTTTAATTTTATGGTAGGATATATGCTCTTTGATGACCTCATTATGCCGGTATCGGTTACCGATCCTGCCACCTTTATCACCAGGAATTCATATGATAATACCGGGAAAGCAAGAGCAATAATTACTAATTTTAATATTAATTATCCGGTAACCAAAAAAATGAACTTTAGCTTAAACGGTGGAATTGGGCATGGGCGTGTTGAAGGATTAGTTAACGGAAGTCTGGTAAAAAACCAGGGATTTATGTACCATATTTCGTCAACAAGCGGGTACCGGTTAGAAAATAATTGGCGAGTGAATGCCAGTATGAATATACATGGGCCAAATTTATCCATCCAGGGAACTTCCAATTCCTTCATCAGCTCATCATTTAGTGTAAACAAGGATCTTGTAAAAGACAAACTTTCGTTCTCTGCATCAGCTAATAATCCTTTTGCCAAATACCGGACCAATCATACTGAAACTTTTGGTCCCAATTTCACACAGGAAAGCGACAACCAAACGTATTACAGATCTTTTAATACCAGTTTGAATTACAGGTTCGGTAAATTAAAAGCCACAATAAAGAAAAACAAAAGGGGTATTAACAATGATGATATCTCAAGGGGATCGGGGTTGTAACTGTTAATTTTCTGGATTTAACCGCTATACACTAAAATATAGCGGTTTTTTCATCTCAGTAAAGAAACCCATAAACAGGGGGATTTAGCACCTATTCACGCTACACGATTACAACAACTGTAGCCGGCCTTTTTGCTTCAAACAACCGGAGTGCAACACTGTGAATTATAATACGTCTTTTCAGAGATTAATGAAACTGTTATTGTAAACTTTATGCTCAAAAAAGAACGTCATAATTTTATAATTAAACAGATCAATCTCCGTAATAAAGTCCTTTTAACTGAGCTCTCTGAGAAGCTGGGAGTGTCTGAGGATACCGTGAGACGCGATCTGACTGAGCTTGCTGATGAGGGGAAATTAATAAAAGTTCATGGTGGCGCCCTATCCAAATCTTATCATTTATCCTCAATGAGTGATGGCATTTATGCTCTGAACGAAAAAAAAGCAGTGGCCTGGAAGGCTGCAAAACTTATTAAAGACGGCATGAATGTTCTAACGGGAGGCGGAACCACTGTAATAGAGACGATAAAAAACATACCACTGAGTGTTAAAGCTACCCTTTTTACTATAAGCCCTTTGGTAGCATTAGAATTAGCAAACCATAATAACCTGCAGGTAATATTAATCGGTGGAAGGTTTTCCAGGGATGCCCGGGTGACTATGGGTTCGCAAGTAACCAACTATTTATCGGAAATAAGAGTTGATATCTGCTTTCTGGGAGCAAACGACTTGTCTGCAGAAACCGGTGTTACCGATTCTGATATTGAAGCTGTTCAACTGAAAAAATCGATGATCGCAAGTGCAAATAAGTTGGTTATACTAGCTATTTCTGAGCGGCTTAAGTCGGAAAACCGGATAAGAGTTTGTGACAATACTCAAATCCATACCTTAATCACAGAATTAGAGCCTACAGACGAAATATTAAAAGGATTCGATCAGGCAGGGATTAAAATTCTTTAAAAACCCGTAATACTAATGTATCGTACTTCGGGTCCCTAATTTTAGCTATTTTTAAAATATAATGGAATAATATCGCATTCGTCACTTTTATAAGGGCTTTTGTAACATTTATTATTGCAATACATCTGGTTAAAGTATCATTGCTTTATCAATTATCAGAGATGAAAGATTTTATTAAGAATCCGGTTAATTTGCATAAGGTAGAGTTCTGGGCTGCAACTACCATGTTTGTGTTTGCGGTATTTTTCCTGGTAGCCAAGTCAGCCAATGGTGATACAAACGCTCTATGGACAACCTATAAGTGGAATTTTGAAGAAAGCAGAGCGCAATACTCATTCTACACGAATTACTTTTTTCCCCAGATAAGCAGGTATGTAATTCTTTATACAAGCTTTATAGTTTTCAATTTCTATATTACTCCACGAGTTCTTAAACGAAAAGAACCGGTGTTAACGATCTTGCTGATCATCCTGTCCATATCTTTTATGGGAGTGTTGCTCGGAGTCGCAGACACCTACCTGAAAGCATTTCTGCTTGTTAAATATGACGATCTTAAAGATGCATACAATTATATATTTCAAACCAATTTTGTTTATACATTTTGGCTTGTTATGATGTTTGCTTTGTATTCAATCATAAAATATACAGCTCAATATCTGCTTCTTAACTCTGAACTTATCCAATCCAAATACCAGATCATTTCAAGGGAGGGGCTAATTGCATTTGTTTTATGGATGATCAGCGTATTTCTGCTGCTTATTGGTCAGGCTCCTCACGAAGTAGTAGGCGTGTGGACTGTTATTATACCCTTTGGGATTGGTTTATACTGGTACTCGTTCTATGACTTAATTCCTAAATCCATTAAGACGAAAAGGCCATTTTATAATTATATCCTTAAAGTGATACTGATAACGATTGTCGCGATATTCCCAATTATCCCAATAGCCCTTATTATCTATAATAAAGGCGAGATGGCAGTGGCGATTAATCTCTTTAATATAGCATTTCAGTTGCTTATCACGGCTCCTCTGGCGTGGGTTGTTTATAAACGGCGATTGGCTGGTGATCAGGAACTTTATATCCTGAAAACGGAGCTTGGCCGGTCTTATGCTAATTTCGACTTTCTTAGATCACAAATAAACCCGCATTTTTTATTTAATGCACTGAATACCCTGTATGGCACGGCTATACAGGAAAAGGCTGATCGAACCGGGGAAGGCATTCAGCGACTAGGCGATATGATGCGCTTTATGCTGCAGGAAAATATGCAGGAGAAGATCTCATTAACCCGTGAGGTTGAGTATCTCAATAATTATATCACCCTGCAGAAATTACGTACAGATACCTCTCCGGATGTAAAAATAGAGGCAGAAATTGAGGAGCAGTTTAATACGCTGCAGATTTCACCAATGCTTCTTATTCCCTTTGTTGAAAATGCGTTTAAACATGGAATCAGTTTAAGGGAACCTTCACATATTAAAATTGCACTTCAAACAAAAGAGAATACTCTGTATTTTGATATCAATAACAGCATCCACCCTAAACCGGAGAACGATCCTGAAAAAAACAAAAGCGGCATCGGGTTGAATAATGTAAAACAACGCCTACGGCTACTGTATCCGAATAAGCATGAGCTGATGATCCGGGAAACCGGAAAAGAATTTTTTGTTCATCTTACTATACAGTTAGCCTGAGGTTGTTACTATTATTGTAACTTGTAGCATAAAAATGAAAGCCATAGCCATTGACGATGAACCAATTGCTTTAGAGATTATCAGATCGCATGCATTAAAAGTGCCTTTTCTTGACCTCAAGGCTAGTTTTACCGATGCCTTTAAAGCGCTTGACTACCTGCAAAGAGAACCGGTTGATCTGATCTTTCTTGATATTAAAATGCCTGATATTTCGGGAATAGATTTCTTTAACAGCTTAAGTAAGAAACCACTGGTTATATTTACTACTGCCTATTCTGAACATGCCGTTACAAGTTTTGAACTTGATGCTATTGATTATCTTCTTAAGCCATTCTCCCTTGCCCGCTTTATTAAAGGATGTAATAAGGCATATGAACTATATAACTTCAGAAATTCCGATGAGCCGGCAGATCACTTATTTATTAAAACAGGTTTTGAGCAGGTAAAGGTATTTTTTAATGAGATCCTATACCTGGAGGCTTCCGGAAACTATGTCACTTTTGCATTAAAGGATAAGAATATACTTTCAAGAAGCACGTTTAATGAAGCAATAAATCTTTTACCCGCCGGAAAGTTTATCAGGGTTCATCGGTCATTTGTTGCTGCAGCAGATAAAGTAGATAAAATTGAACGCCACCAGTTAACAATACTTGGCACTAAAATACCGGTGAGCGAGGCATACGCACAAAATCTTGCTATATTGATAAACAAATAGGCAAATGTATAACAGCGTAAAGCCATAAGAACTTACGAACCAACTTTCCACTTTGCATTACCTTAAGATATCTTTTAAAATAGTCTTGAGGTTAGTTAGATCATCAATCTAAACTAATATCAGATACATCACCTCGCACTCAATCCTTCTTTTTCTACCGATTCCGGGATTAAATAAGATCAGAAAACTTGAAGTCACAAAGTTGCATTTGAGGGTAAACCTTTCAACTGCAAATAAACCACCTTTACATACCGGGACCACTACATTAGAACCCTTCTGTTTTGCACTTTTTTGCAAACAAGAAATATTACATAGCAAAAAAACGCAATTAAAAATGTCGTTTAAAGTAACTAGAGGCTGATTTTGAATTATTTTGTTTAAATAACCCTATACAAATTTGCGTTTTTGCGCAAATAACCTAAATTTATAATTAATTAACCGATTTAACCATTTAACCAAAATCAGCATGATAAAAAAGCTACACTCCACATTTTGGGGTATCTTACTTATTACAGCTAACCTTTTCGCCCAACAAGTATCCATAAGTGGCAAGGTAACTGACGAGGACGGATTACCCCTGCCAGGCGTTTCTATTAAAGTAAAAGGAGCCACAACCGGTACTACAACAAATACGGAAGGCAACTATGCAATCAGAGGAAATGTTGGACAAGTATTAGTATTTTCTTTTATTGGAACAGTTACCCAACAAAGAACCATCGGGTCTGAAACTTCAATTAATGTTAGATTACGCGATGATGCAAAATCGTTAAATGAAGTCGTAGTTACGGCCTACAGTGTAGAAAGGGACAGAGCAAGTATGGGATATTCTACGCAAACAATTAGCGGCGACCAGGTATCTCAAACCGGAAGGGAGAATTTTGTGAACGGACTAGCCGGGAGAGTTGCCGGTCTGGCGGTTAACCCCACCAGCGGGGATCCGGGAGCATCTTCTCAACTTGTACTGAGAGGGATTGTTTCTTTGAGTGGTGATAATCAGCCGCTTATTGTTGTTGACGGTTTACCAATCGACAACTCGGTTGTAAACCAGATAAACACCACTGTAAATGGCACAAACAGAAACCACGATTATACCAACAGAGGAGCAGATATTAATCCTGCAGATATCGAAACCTATACTATTTTAAAGGGTCCTGAAGCTACTGCACTATATGGTAACCTCGGAGCTAACGGTGCTATCGTAATAACAACAAAAAAAGCAAAAGCAGGCAAAGCTGTGGTATCATATAACGGTTCGTTAAGGCTGGAGACCGTGAATAATGCACCCGAAATTCAGACAGTATATAGCCAGGGGTCAACGAATGGTATTTATGATGGTAACTCTACCAGCTATTTTGGACCGAAATATCCGGAAGGCTTAAAAATATACGATAATATTGCCAGTTTTTTTGAAGTAGGTATGGCACAAAAAAATAATCTGGTTTTTGAAGGTGGTAAAGAGGCATTTACTTACAGATGGTCTTCCGAATTCACTAACAATCAAGGAACCATCCCAACTACCCAATACAAAAGATTTGTTACTTCACTGGCAAGTACAGCGGCTATTTCTGACGCAGTTAAATTAACTACACGTTTTAGTTATACCAATGCCTACAACAAAAAATCTAATAAAGGCATCAATGGTTATTTAATGGGGCTTCTTGCTTACCCTTCCCGATATGATGTAAGCAACTGGATTGATGAAGTGGGCAACCGGGTTTTAACTACCGGAAACATATACACCGAAAATGACAACCCATTCTGGGACGTAAACAAAAACCTGGCAGATGACCGAACTAACAGTATGTTACTAAATACTAACGTAACCATCAGACCAAATAAATGGCTGCTTGTAACAGGGGTTATTGGAGCAAACGTATCAAATACAGAAGGCAACCTGGTATATAATGCACAATCCTATTTGGGATCAGGGTCATCTACTTCCATTCGGGGTGGTGTCATTAATACTTATTCCCAATTAAATAGAAGTTATGAAGGTTCGTTGACTGCTTCTGCCAAGCATAAATTCGGAAAGTTCAATAACACTTATATAATCGGTGGTAACGCTTCTGATTTAAATAATAAAACAAATTCTGCCCGTGGTCAGAATATGTTCGATCCGGATTTTTACAGCATCAATAATACGCTGCCAACTACACAGTCGGCCAAACTATACATTGCAAGACGAAGGAATGCGGGCGTTTTTGCTCAGGCTATCTTAGGATATGAACGACTATTATTTTTAACATTGTCCGGCAGGGCTGATGCAGCATCCCGCATGTTGCCCAATAATCCTTACTTCGCCTATCCATCGGCAAGTATAGCATTCAACTTCACTGAATTAGACGCGGTAAAAAAACTGGATTGGCTAAGCAGGGGTAAACTCAGAAGTTCATTCGGTATTACCGGTAAAGAGCCTTATAAGTATTACGCTTTAGCGACCAGGTTAGTTACAACCACTACCACTGGCGGTGGCTTTACCTATGATCTTGCAGCAGGTGGAAATCCGGAACTTGTTCCAGAACGTACTTACGATTTTGAAACCGGGGTAGAGCTGGGCTTTTTAAAAGACAGAATTTCACTAGATTTTACTTATTACACCAGAGACAGCCGGAAACAGATCATTTCGCCTCGCATCAGTTATGGAAGCGGTTCCGTTATAAGAATCATGAACGGCGGAAGTGTATCGAATAAGGGTGTTGAAATTCAGCTGAACGGTTCGCCGATCAGAAAAGAAAACCTGAACTGGGATATGACCTTTAATTTCACCCACAATAAAGGAAGGATAAACACCATTGCAGAGGACTTACCAGAGTATTATGATTCAGATACCTGGATAGCAAACGGAGCCCGTGGCTCAGTATTTCCCGGAGCAAGCACCTTAGCAATCGCGGGATGGGTAAACCAGAGGAATGATAAGGGGGATCTGCTGATCAATCCCAATACAGGTTTGCCAATATTAAAAAGCTCCTCCGACTTTGTTTATCTGGGAGACAGAGCTCCTAAATTTACATTAGGCATTTTTAACAGGTTCACGTATAAAAATTTCGACCTCAGCTTCCTGTTTGACTGGCGCGTCGGCGGTGATGTATATAATCAAACCCAGTACGAATTATACAGAAGAGGTTTGAGCGTTAAAACATTGGATCGCGAACAACCAAGAATTATTACCGGCGTACTTAAGGATGGTTTAGAGAACACAGACAATCCAACCAAGAACACTATAATGATCACCCCATATACTTATAGTACTTATTACACAAGTACAACGGGAAGTCTGGCACCGGAACAGTTTTTAGAACGAAATATCAAAACACTCAGATTACGTGACGTAACTGTGAGTTATGATTTTCCGCCTTCACTGACAAAACGAACCGGATTTTTGTCGAATGCCGGCGTGTATTTGACGTTAACCGATGTCTTTTTACTTACCAATTACTCTGGTATGGATCCGGATACTAATGGCAATAATCCAAGTACCGGCGGCGGAGGAGGTTATGGAATCGATTACGGTAGCATGGGCCGGCCTTTGGGCGTCAATATGGGATTAAGAATTAAATTATAAAATTTTAATGTTTTCAAACATGAAATATATTCAAATAACATGCCTTGCCGCTTTGATTTTTATAGCGGGTGGATGTAAAAAATTGCTGGATGTCAATACAGACCCGGCTACCCCGCAAACGGCACCAGCAGACTTTTATTTAGCTCCTATAATTGCTCAAATGGCTATTAATTCAGCGCTCGATTATAGAGAGGTCCAATTTAAATTCACCCAAAACTGGGGTGCACAAACAGCTAACAATACTTTTGAAAGACACGGGTATGCAGCCAGCGATGTTGGCGGCGCCATGTGGAAATTTGTTTATATCAGTGCCGGATTAAATCTGGAAGATATGATCTCAAATGCTAAAGCGAAAGAAAACAACAGTTTAGCAGGTATAGGATATGCTATCAAAGCCTGGGGTTTCCAAATGTTGACAGATTCACATGGCCCCGTAATATTAGATGAGGCTTTTGCAGATAAATTGAGCTTTAAATACCAGGATCAGCCGGAAGTTTATGCCAAAGTCAGAGAGTGGTGCACCCAGGCTCTTGTACATTTAAACAAACCCGATGTAGGTGATTACTCAGCCAAATTGGTTGCGACTGATTTTCTATATGGCGGTAACCGGGAAAAATGGAAAAAATTTGTTTATGCTATATTGGCTACCCAATACAGCCATCTCATTAATAAACCGGATTTTGCAACAAAATATGCAGACAGTGTAGTTAAATATGTTGACCTGTCTTTCGCATCATCTGCTGAAGATGCAATGATTTCTTTCTCTGGTACCACCAGTTCCAACTCTAGCCCATTTAGTGCAAACTCAGGCGTTCTTACGAGTGCATCAAGCCGGGTTGGACAACCCATTGTAAACTATTTAACCGGAGGAGTAAGAGGTACGCCAACCGTTAATCCAAAAACATCCATCGACCCCCGGTTAACCAGGATGATCAATCCGATGGTAACTGGCAGTACTGCAACAAATGGTGTTTACCGGGGTGTAGTAGCCACTGATGGCGACATCCCTACCACTAAAACTATTCCGCATGTTTTAGGCCTGGCTACGCCTACTACGGCCAATCCTTTTCCTGGAAAATATATTTTCGGGAACGGGGATGCCTCTGTTGACGATCCGAAATATCCATTATTCACCTATTCACAACTTCAGTTCGCAAAAGCCGAGGCTTTATTTATTAAGGGTGATAAAGGCGGCGCTTATACAGCATATATAAACGGTATTAAAGGACATATGGACTTCGTCAATTTGTACGGACGTAACGGTTCTATCACAGCGCCGGCAATTACCATTGCACAAGTTGATGCCTACCTGTTGTCAAGTGAAGTTGCCCAAAATGTAGCTAGCTTAACGATAGCTGATATCATGGGGCAAAAATACATTGCACAATGGGGCTGGGCAGGGCAGGAACAGTGGACCGATATGCGTAAGTATCATTACGACCCGGCGGTGTTCAGACAATTTAAGCAATTAGAATCCGCAGAATTCTTCCCACTTAATAACGGCGATAAATACGCATACCGGATACGGCCAAGATACAATTCGGAATACATCTGGAACAGGGCCGAGTTAGAGGTCTGGGGTGCCACGGATGATGAGTATCATACTAGAGAAATGTGGTTTAGTTTATCCAATTAATTAAAATCAAAATGAAGATCTTTTCAATCATATCGATCATATCCTTATTCACAGTCTTTTTATTTTCCGGATGTGATAAAGAAGGGGTTAAATATTCGGATTACGAATTGGTTGACCCTAACCAATCCTTTTTAAAAGTCAACTACAACATAGCTTTTAAAAGCAACCCGTTTGTGCAGCTTAAAATTAATGGAACAAGAGTAAGCGGCACAAACATTCAAACCAGATATCCTTTTCCGGGTGGTGGATTCAACACTCTTGGTGGCTCTACAGGAGATTATTTACCGCTAAAACCCGGAAGCAATGAAATATCATTGAGTATCCCCAAAAATGGAACCAGTATCGACTCTGTCAATATATATACAACAACGATCCAAACAGAGGTTGGTAAAAGGTATTCCCTTCATTTAGCCGATTCCCTGAACACAAAACATCTCCTGGTTGATGAAGATGTATCGTTGCCAGATACTAATAGTGTTAGATACAGATTTGTAAATCTAATGGCCAATGTTCCTGCAATTGATCTGTATAATGGTACTGTTAAGGTAGCTTCTAATATTCCGTTTATGGGAATCAGTGATAAGTTCGTGCTTTCGACATATACGTCGACTTCTCCAGGATGGTTTATCAGAGCGGCAGGAGCTTCTCCAACATCTACAGCTATAGCAACATATTCAAGTAATAATACAAAACTAAATCAACGGGTTTATACTGTTTTTGCAACTGGATACACAGGATTGACTGACGCCGCAAGAAAACCTTATGTGGCTTTTTACTACGTGAGATAATCATTATCACTTTACATAAACACCGCCTGCAGGAGAATCATTATACCCTTCAGGCGGTGTTTTATGTTAAAATTTACTATGAGCAAAACCTTTTCTATCTTAGTGAATAAATAAGCTACTCTTCAGATGAAATCCAGGTTCTCTATTCTTGCATTTTCGCTTCTAATTCTCGTCGCATGCAACCAAAAGAAAGACAACAAACTTTCCCAGGTAAAAGAAATCAAACAACAAGCGGGGAAGGTTGATAGCAGCAGCAATGCATTTGTACAGTCAGAAACATTACAGATTAATGAAGCCTCCGCTGTGTATTTTCATCCTGATAGTATAAAACTTCAGAAACTCGAGCAAACATTAGGAGATAAGTTCTTCGCTGATGCAGAAGTTAGTATGGGCAACCTGTCAACTTCAAGAGACTATCTGATAAGAAACAAGATTAAGGTAGTTGAAACTGAGGCACGGCAACTAACATTTAAAAAAGCGGATGGTACTGTTAAAACTGTTGACCTGAGCAATTCAAAATACACCTGGGGTTTGCTTCTGTTCAACGGCATCGATGATCCTATTGAAGTTGATATGGCCAAACCGGAAAAAGCCACAGACGCCTATATGAAGAAGTAAATCTTATTTACCGAATTTAAGCTTCAGTTGTTCCAGCATATCCGAATTAACAGGTTTAACTTCCTCTTCTTTGCGGTTTTCCTGCCGGTGGTTTGAAGGGCGGTTTTGAGGCTGAGATTTATAAACTGTGGTTTTGGTTTCAACCTTTAACTGCTCACGTTTTCCATTCCATCTTACCCAGATCTTTTCCAGGCACCGTTTGGTATACAGCGGGAAATCGCCCTGTTGCATCCAGGAATAATAACTTGGTTCAGCATGAAAAACCTCTTCAACACATTTTCCTTTGTGTTTTCCGAAATTAAACACCTCAATACCGTTATCATCATAAACTATTCTTCCGGCAAAATCAACCGGTTTTTGAAGGTTTGTAAACCGATGAAGCGCTTCTACATCATTCTTAACAGGGGTCGATTTATTACCTTTTTTATCTTCGAACTCAGTTTCCTGATATTTTTCTATCTGAGCCAGCAAAACTTCATAGGTAGCTCTGATATCAGCCTCGGCCGAGTGTGCATTTTCAATGCTTTTTCCGCAATAGAACTGATAGGCGGCCCGTAAAGTTCGCTGCTCCATCTGATGAAATATATTCTGTACATCCACAAAATGCCGGTTATCCAGATCAAATGGAATCCCAGCACGAAGAAATTCTTCTAATAATACCGGGATATCAAATTTATTCGAATTGTACCCGGCCAGATCGCAGTCCTCAAGAAATTCAGCCAGTTCCTGCCCCACTTCCTTAAAAGTCGGTGCGTCCTTAATATCCTCATCATAAATACCATGGATCAAAGATGATTCTAAAGGGATTGGTTTTCCGGGATTAAGACGCATTGTTTTAACCTCTTCGCCTCCATCAGGCATAGCTTTGAGTATACAGATCTCTACAATCCGGTCAGAAGCCACATTTACTCCGGTAGTTTCAAGATCAAAAAAGGCAAGAGGACGCTTAAGGTTGAGTTTCATAAGTAATATTGTGCTAAGATCGGAAAATGATCGGTGAATGTTATTGATAAAATGTAAAAGTTGAAGCAGAATTCATTAACAAGTTCCAATCTGAATTGAGAGTGTGATTGATGTTGACAAGGAAGAAATTTAAAGGATCAACTAAATATCCAGATCCCAAGCAATATACCAATGATCATAAGCAGGTACATGAGTATTTCTGTTACGGCAAACCGTTTGTATTTTGTCCAGAATGAATAATCGCCTTTTGGTTTCATTAAATAGTTACTATCCGTAGATAATATAGTGCAAAGTTAGACTTTATAAAAGACTTCCGAAGTTTTAGAAACTTCGGAAGTCTTAAAAAATTTATATTAATTAAAAAAGCTACCATCCCCTCTTCGCATCATAGGACGGCCGGTTTTGTTTGGCGTACCGGTCCATTTTTGCAGACGCATGGTGAAACTCAGCATAAAATAGCGGCTCAGTGCATTGCTTTTTACATCAGTTATTGAGTTATCCCCGATCTGACGGATTATAAAATTATTCTGATTTAACACATCAAAGGCCTGAAACCGGAGTGTTGCGGCTCTTTTGTAAAAATCTTTTGCTATGTATGAATTAATAATGAAGGGGTTATTGCTGATATTGGCATTGATACCACTAATGAAATTTTTACTGGCATCATATCCAAAAATGAACGACTTTAAAAAATCAAACCTGCCATCAACACTTAACGACCAGTTTTTGGTTTTGCTGTCATTTGAACTAGGAAGGCTAAAGTTTGTTTCCTGGTAGGTATAACGAATGTTCGGTGTTATTTCGATCCATTCAGCAGGCTCTATCTGCAGATTTAACCGTTGATTAAATGTCCAGGTTTCAGCTACATTTCTTAAATTATTATTCATCGATATCCCGTTAAGGAAATTTACCCCACCATTTATTCCAAAGCGGTACTTCCGGTTAGCCAATTGCTTTGAAATATTATAGTTACCTGCCAGCGAGTAATCGCCATCGGCGTTAAGGTAATGTGTTTCCCGTTTTCCAAGCACCCTGTCAATATCTAAAGAATTTCGGACCACTTTATTTTCTATAAAAAGGGCGCGGGTATTAAAAGATATGTTTATCCTGGAATTTGCAATGTAATTATTAAAATTTGATTGAATTGAATGCCTGAAGGACGCTTTCAAACCAGGATTTCCAATGATAGGGTTCTGGGGATTACTAATATCAGGAACATCCTGGATCTGGTTGAAAGTTGGTTCTGAAGGATTACCATAATAACTCAGATTAAAACTCTTCTGGCGACTCCATTGATATGAAAAACGGGTAATTGGTATCAGATTAAAGCTTTTCCGCTCTGTAGTGGTTTTAAGTGTTTCGGATGTACCGGATAACACCGCGGGCACCCCGGTCATCCCTAAAGAAACATTCACCTTACCTTTCTGATACCTGTAATTCAAGGCAAACCGCTGTTCGGTAAACGAATAATTAAAGATCTTGCTCAAGGCATCGGTTCGCACGAACCCGCCATTTAAAAACTGGCTGGTAACCTGGCTGTTATCGTAAATCCTGTTATTAATCTGGCCATTAAACTCCAGCCTCGAAAATTCACCCAAAGGTTCAGAATAGGTCATACTTGCACGATAATTCCTGGATAAGTTTCCATTATTTATCAAAAGATTAACCAAAGAATCCTTTACAAACTCGCCGCTGACAGGATTGTAAAACTTGAACGAATTCTCCGTATCGCGGTCTGTATCATTATCCGATTGATTAAAACTTAACTGCATCGATATATTTCTCCTGGGCTTATTAAATGCATGAGTATATAATGCTATAAGGCCATAATCTGGCGATGATGTACTGGAACCACTTCTGTTTATCCTATCCTGCTTTATTCCACCTGTCTGGAAGATGCTGGAAGCATTTGAATTTCCATTGGAAGAGAAGCTAAATGTCGGGGTGATCTGCAGGTAATTTGCGCTGTCAATTTCATACTCCAGACGGCTATTAAAATTGTGCGACCTGTTATCAGCTTCAGATGTGCCGTCATTTGCGATCAGTACGGTACCAAAACCCTGCGTAAACTGTTGCGTGATACTATTATTTATTGAATTACTATTCCGGTTATTAAATGAATAACTCCCGGTAAATTTTAGTTTTTTATTCCAGTCATCAGAATAATGGATACCAGTTCTCAGGGTCTCACTTATACCCCCGCTGCTGGTATTGCCATTTGAACTTCCATTACTGCTACTACCAGAACCACGACTTCCCTGCCTGCCACCTCGTCCGCCGTCACCCTGATCACTATTAAAACCTCCTGCACCCTGTATACCTGCAATGCCGGTAATGGTATTATTATAATTACTTTGAACTGCTATTTGCTGATTTCTATTAAAACGGTTTAAATTTAAACGCCCTTCATACCGGTCGTTATTTCCGGCTCCGCCATTTGCCTGAAGCCTGTTTCCCACACTCCGGTCTGCCCTGGTTACCACATTCAGGATCCGCTCAGGATCACCGTCCTTAATCCCGGTTCTGGCTGCCTGGTCTCCATAATCATCAACCATCTGAATTTTTTCAACAATATCGGAAGGCAAATTCTGAATGGCATTGGAAACATCACCGCCAAAATAATCCTTTCCATTTACTCTTGCTTTTGTAACCGCTATTCCCTGGTGAGTTACTGAACCGTCAGTAGCAACCTCAACACCCTCCATCTTTTTAATTAATTCTTCAACTGTAGAGTTAGGTTTCATGGCATAATCACTAGCCCGATATTCTACCGTATCCGTTTTGTATGTTATGCTTGGAGTTCCGTTAATAACAACCTCATTAAGTGCCGTTGATGAAACTTTTAGAATGATGGGGTCCAGAACAATCCGCTTTGTTGCATCATTATAAGGGTATTTTTTAGTGTATGTTTGAAACCCAATACCGCGTACCGTGAGAACAAACTGACCCGACTGAACATTTTTAAACACAAAGATTCCATCAACATTGGTACTCATTCTAACACTATCCTTTGCAGATACCGGCATTAATGTAATAGTAGCTCCAATAACAGAATTCTCTTCATTATCTTTAACAATACCGCTTACCTCACGTGAAGTTTGTGCAACTAACTCTCCGCAACAAAGTATTAAAACAAGTAGTAATATATTCTTCATATCCGGAGGTTATTGTGTAGCTAAAGTATATTTACCCCAAAAGTCTACAGGCTCACCAAAAGAGCTGACGATTGTATTTCCTCCACCCTGATTGCCGCCATAACCTGCTACAGAACGCCTTTCTCTGGTATCAATACCGCCAATCTGATTTGTGGCACCAGGTTCCCTGGCTGCAAAAGATCTTCCGTTAAGCTTTACATTATAGGCTACCTCTTTTTTACCGTCGGGAACCAGATCCAACAGGTTAAGCGGTATAGCCAGCTCATAGATCAAACTTGCTTTAGCATCATAACCCATTGCTACTTTTATTCCATATTCATTATAAATAGAGATCAGGCTATCGGGTATTGTTTTAAATCCGAAAACCTTAATTTCCTTAAATTGAGCTATTTGTGCCTTACGTCGCTCAAGAATTACTGAATCTGTTTCACTGCTTCGCCGGGGAAACTGACCACCATGACCCATTTGCCTTTGTCCGCCTTGAACGACTGATGACCTTTGCGCTCCCGATCGTGCTACTGTATTAACCGGAAAGGTAATTGCGAATGCATCTTTATCATTCTTCCTGCCTTCGGTATTGAGTGCTATAGTTATCCCGCCAGCCAGAATTTTGGTACTGGTCATAGCGTCTGAGGATTTTATAACCAAATACAGGTTTTTCTTATCATTTGCTATGGTGTATCCTACTAAAGCATTTCGGTTAAATGCCTGCAAAGTATCCTGCCATTCATTTAGCTTAGCGTCAATCTTGACTGGCACTGAAACAAACAGGCTGTTATCCTGAATATCTTTTTGACGCTTTTGAGCATTTGCCGATATAAAATCAAGCAGAATTAAAAGAAGAAATGCTTTTTTTAAAATAAGGGAAAATTTCATTTGACCGGACAATCTATCTGTTTAGTAGGTTATAGATAGAAGATACACGGCAAGGTTTAATGAAGGTTAAAGGTTTATGTATTTATTGTAAGATAATTAGTTAATTATACTACCAGCCCTCGAAAAATATTTATAATACCACGGATCTTTCAGATCACTGATAATAACTCCCTTACTTGTAGAAGCATGGACAAATTTATTATTTGCTAAATACACACCCACATGACTGAACTTACGGCCATTAAAATCAAAGAAGACCAAATCACCTTCAGTTAATTCATCTTCATACTTGCGTTTAATAGCAGCGGCCATCTGGCTGGCAACACGTGGTACTGTCTGATTGTAGATCTCCTTTTCGAGAATAGTAGTAAATCCTGAGCAATCAACTCCTCGTTTATCCATACCACCATCACGGTGCGGAACACCCATCCAGTTATCAATGAACTTATATAGCTTTTCATTTCTGATATCCTTCTCACTAACTTCCAGCAATGCTGCATAGCGTTCTTTGATGCTTCCGCTGAGTTTTTTATGATGAGCATCACGCGCATCAGTAAGCACTTTTCTGCTGCTGCAGGAAGCAAACATAAATACCAAAAGGAGCACGATCCAATTTCTTCTGTTCATTCTTTACTTATATTACCGTAAGTTGGCATGATGTAGCTAAACTCCAAAACGAAGGTTTTCAACAGAAGTGAATAAATAAGGCTGCAGGAACTTTATTGTTGTATGAAGATGAGATTATGGGACACGCTTATAAACAGACTTCACCGGACTACCCTGTATTTCGGTCTGAATAATTAAAGAATCTCCATAGAATTTACCTTTACAGGGCATCACGTTGTTCTCTAATTCCAATGTAAATGTAAAAGTAGAGTCGGTTATTTTGCCATTAAGAACAGGGAGTTCGCCATAAGATGACAGAACAAATCCGGTTAAACTTTTACCTTCCGTTTTAAACTTACAGGTTACCTTAACATCGCCATCAGGAACCTTTACAATACCCTGCCAGTTCCCATTTAAATCAGAAGCCATGCAAACCAGTACGAATAAAAACAGCAGAACTACGGAAAGAAAGAGTGATTTCATCAGATTTAAAGTTCTAACAAGGATTAAGCCTTAGGTGAGATATGCTTATTTAGAGATATGAACTTGCATGAGGTTTTTGATACCGTTTTTTCAGCGGCGACCTCATACAAGTTTCATATTCAGTATAAATATAAGAATATCCTGAAAAAAGAATGATTTGTTAAGAAATTTTACCGGGAACTTTTAGCGACTAGCGAACCTGGCCTTCTCCCCTTACGAACCACTTTTCAGTAACCAGTTTTTCCAAAGCAAACGGACCACGGGCATGAAGCTTTTGTGTCGATAT
>DASWTL010000140.1:0-2251 GCA_036402155.1 Sphingobacteriaceae bacterium
GTGAAGCATTTTTCCAGTGTGGTTTATAGTATTCATAAGGGGCGGGTAATATATGACAGTACCGCAATAATTATGAAGGATTAAACAACCAGCCTTTCTGATTATACCCGGCCAACTGGTGTATCAGCGTCTTGTTGGTTACCGTATCAATATCATATTGTATCTTAACATAAAGATTAGATTAGATAGTGTTGCAAATAGTGTGTCTGGGGCTAACTATTAGGTTTCACTTGTAGGTTTACTTTTTTAAAAATAGTTTATTTAATTCGGTCTTCAAGGATTTTTCGTTTTTTAGGGTTGGATTAATATTGTTTATCGCTGTCAGTCGAGCATGGCTTCGAGTATTTCGCATGCAGCCACTTCCATGGATTCTGGCTTTATAAACAATGACTTGTCATAATTTAATTTCGGTATCGCTCGCTTATAAGATTTCTTTTCAATGGATACTTTTCCCATAAGCGTAATCACGGATTCTCCAGGCATCGAGCAGCGCACACGCAGTACTCTTCTAAAGTCTCGCTGAAGTCTTTCGATCCAGTTGGTTGTGTAGATCATTCCTCTGATGCGATAGTCATAAGCCAGATAAGTAAAATAATCGCGGTAGTCAATGTTGTCGCGCATGTCTTTGATAAACCTGTATTTATGACTCCATTTTTCACAGAAAGCATTCCACCGGTCCCATCCTTTTTGTACGGTATCACTGGAATCAGAAGTTCTGAACACCTCCCTGAGATCATTAGCAATCTCAATACGGTCGAACGTTTTTACTTTAGCCAGGACGTTACGCTTCAAATGTGTGACACATCTTTGCAATGGTGTACCTGGAAAAACACTCGACAACGCATAATCAAGGCTTTTAAGGCCGTCTGCGATCATCAGCCCTATCCTTTCCAGTCCCCGGTCCCTGAGCTCGTTAAAGAGCTGTTCCCAGCCTTTAGCGCTTTCCTGGGGTAACTGCATTATCGACAATACATCACGATGGCGCTCTGGCGTTACACCCACAACAACATAAAATGCCTGCGTGCTGACATTGGTTTCGTTCCTCACTTTTACGTGAATAGCGTCAACCAGTACAACAGGATAAAACTTTTCTAACGGCCGTCCGATCCATTGATCAACTTCTTCCCTGATATTATCTAACATTCTGCTGATGCTTGACTTACTGTAATTTTTGCCATAAATTTCTTCGAATATCTCCGACACTTGCAACGTTGTTAGCCCTTTGGCATACATACTGCCAATTAATCGTGCAGACTCTTCTTCCTGGTTGCGGAGCATCGTTAATATCAAAGGTTGAAATTCACCGCGACGATCGCGAGGCACTCTAAACTCCAGGATCCGGCTATTTCCATACGCTTTGCCAGGTCTGAATCCATTCGCTTTGTTATCCTTGCTGCCTTCAAGAAATAAACTTCGCTCTGCTTTCATCATGGCCTCAAGCATGATTTCCATAACATCATTAAATCCATTTTCTTTTAGTAAATGTGTGGTTACGATTTGACGAACCTGTAACTTTGTAAGTTCCATAACTCTTTGTTTTGGTTTCAGTAATGAGTGAGATTGTTACTAAACCTAACAAGGAGTTTTTTATTTACCAAAAAACTCAAGAAAACTAACGCTATCGTGTAATCGCTACACATTTACCGAGACACACTGAACGGGACACTACCAATAAAGTGTGAACAGATGGGAAAGATTTGTTTATGCATGATTTTGCTTTTGCAGGCCGCCTTTGCCTTAGCGCCGGGGCCTTCTACCAACTCCGAGATGAATTCCAATCGGAGAAAAGGGCATTTTGCGTTGACATTCTTTGACAGGATTCGAACCAGCACCCAACAAAAAAGCCTGTAAAATCATCGTTTTACAGGCTTTTGAGCGGTTTTGACACCTGTTTAGTCGGGACGACTGGATTCGAACCAGCGACCTCTTGCACCCCATGCAAACGCGCTACCGGGCTGCGCTACGTCCCGAACTTATCCCGGAAATCCCACCAAAATAGCGGGGCGGCAAATGTAATGGAAAAAGTGTAAACCACGAAGTATCAGGATATACCAGTCCAAAACCAACCTTGCAAAGCATATCTACATCGAAAATTCATTGATTCTACATTGATTCTACATTCATCTTACATTATATAATGTAGAATCAATGTAGAAATAATGTAATTTTATTGTATATGTAATGAAAATGTATTTAATTTACTTAAAATCTTACTGATGATAGCAAGGGACAATATTTTTTTAATGGGGGT
>DASWTL010000141.1:0-1800 GCA_036402155.1 Sphingobacteriaceae bacterium
ATACCTTCTTAATCAAGGAATAGTAAGACGTTAGTACAGTTGGTAATGTGGATCGGAATGGTTTCCAGCTTTACCGGCAATATCCCGGCTAATACTTAGCGTGTTAGTTATAATGGATTTTCTGAAAAGCCTTTATGTGATTTAACCGGTACTGCTTTGGCTGACAGTTCTTAAATTTTTTGAATTGCCTGTAGAAAAATGGAATACTTTCAAATCCGCATTCGTAACAGATCTCGCTGATCGGCTTATCAGTATCTATAAGCAGCTTGCATGCCTTGCTTATTTTGTATTCGTTAAGGAACTCAAAAAATGATTTCTTCATAATTTTACTGAAGAATCTGGAGAAATATTCAGGGCTCATAAATACCTGTGCTGCAATATCGGCCAGAGATATTTTTTCCTGATAATGGTTATCAATATAATTATAAACTATATTGATACGTTCGTTATGCGACTGGTTAAGTTCGGTAGAAAACCCCTGTTCACATAAAAGCGAATATTCAGAAGATTGACTTAATTCCTGTAATATCTCAATCAATACAATGAGCTTTTGAAGAGGCGGAAGTTTAGGTAATTCAAGGCACTTCTCTTTTATTCTTAAGGCAACAGCAGGGCTGAACTTAATGCCCTTATTCGATAGTTCAAGCAAATCGCGTATCGCTTTAAACTCGCAGCTTTGCATCCAGGTTTTATCCAAAAACTCTTCTTTCAAATAGACTACTATGGCGTTCGCAGATTGCTTTTGCTGATCTGTTTCATCGATCCAGCAGTGTGGTAAATTAGAACCAACCAGAACAAGGTCGTCACTAAAGAAATTTTCTACGCTGTTACCTACATACCGCAGTCCCTGACCTGCCGGAATATAAATTAATTCATACTCCTGGTGATAGTGCCAGGGATAATCGAATTGTTTTTTATTCTTCTGAAAAACCACATTCAATAAGTTAGACTCATCAAACGGAATCGGTTTGTAATTAGGCTTCATAAACTAAAAATACAACTTTTAGATTAAAGAAAAGTGAATTCAATAGTTAAAAACACGAAAGTTAAGTCAATTTAACGATTTTAAAGCATTTGTCGATGAAAAATTAAAAAAAGACAAAATAGGGTATGTATTTATCTTTCCCGGATAAGTAACTCAAAATACCACAAAGTATAATTGTAACATTATTTATGACACTATTAAGAAGGAATGAAAATTGGTGAACATTAAAGAAGGTAAGGAATCTACAGCTTTATTTGAGTTGCTGTTGTCATCCGGTTAATTAATGTAAATTACTTTATATTCTCCTTTCTTAAATTTAAATTATGATAGTAGATATTCACACACATGTTTTCAGGCCGGAATACGACTTTGGTCCAAAGCTGCAGGCAGATCTAACACGATGCGGAGTTGATCAGGGTATATGGGGTGATGTTGAAAAAAGGCATTTAGAAACTACCCGTGCTGCGGATGTAGCCATTGTATTTGGTTTGCAGGCATCTGCCACCGATTGGAATATCCCTAATGATATAGTGGCAGCTCATGTTTCCCAGGCTGCTGATCGATTATTGTTTTTTGCTGCTATAGACCCCGTTAAAGCAGGGTTTATGGATGAACTGGAAAAATGCCACCAGCAATTTGGTGCAGTGGGTGTGAAGTTGTCACCTCTTTATCAGAATGTACATCCATCAGACTCACGGTATTATGAAATTTACAGATATTGTGTTAAACACGGATTGCCGATACTTTTTCATACCGGTACTTCATTTGTAGGCGGTACCCCGTTAGACTATTCTCGTCCCGTTCATTTCGATAAA
>DASWTL010000142.1:0-15190 GCA_036402155.1 Sphingobacteriaceae bacterium
CGAAATATCGCATTTTTTTTACGCTTGAGACCATTGGTGAAATAAAAGTGGTCATGAAATAAAAAAATCCCGTAATATCCAATGCTCTTGTACGTGGTCCCGTGTAGTAGGAAATATGATATTCAACGATTCCGGCATGAATATTTTGTGTTACTAGCCGGAATGCAAAGTATACCGATACCAAAATTCCGGTACTCAGCAGTAATTTCAGGATTCTTCTTTTTACGATCACTTTTTCCAGCAGAAGAATTGAAAAAGGTATCCACAATGGCCATACAACCAGGGCAAATATCAGGAACACATAAGTAACGGCTTGCTGCAAATATTCAAAGGAAGTATGAAGCAAAGATAGCCACAGGAAACCCTCTGCAAATTGTTGTACTGCAAATAACAGGGGAATGGCGGCAAAAGAATATTGTTCTTTTAGAACAGACTTATGAATAGCGGCAATACCTACTACAGAAAGAATTGAACCTGCTGCAAAACTAGCTCCGGCTGAAAAACACATAACAAGTAGATTAAATTCTGTATCAGTTCATCATTAATGGCGCTTAATACCGGATTAATGATGCAAAAAGAAATATGAATATGATGCAGATAATAACAAGCACAATTATTTTAACTAAATAAGGAATATGCATTTCTGTATTATTATGATGCAAAGAAAATGTAATGCAATTGATCTTCTCATGATACAAATCAGTAGGATCGTGAGATCAGGTTTTTGATTGAATTAATTTTAATTAAACCCGTGTCATCTTACATTGAGTATCATTGGGTATGATGACAGCAGTCATCGCCCGGAGGTTTATCAATTGATACTTTTAACTCAGCAAATCAGTGCTGTTGCCGGAAGTTTTTTAAGCTGGTTCCGGAATACGGTGCATTAATTAAAAGATCATGAAAAGGGTTGTTGTTTATTATTCGTACTCGGGGAACAATGAACTTTTGGCGAAAGAACTCCAGAACAGGTTAGATTGTGATATTGTAAAAATTAATGAAGTAAAAAAGAGAAACGCACTCACTATTTTGATTGATATAATCTTTAACAGGAATACAAAAGTGGTTAGACCCAAAGTGTTATTCTCTCAGTATGACAGGGTTATTTTGCTTGCACCGATTTGGGCAGGGAGAATAGCTAAACCGATGAGGTCATTTATTAAACTTGAAAAGGAAAATTTAAAAGTATATTCTTTTATGACATTATGTGGTGAAGGGGGAAATAAGAACATTCTTGCAGAGTTAACCCGGCATGCCGGTAAACCTCCTGTTTCTATTCTGGAATTAAAGGTTAGCGATCTGCTTAAATCAAAAAACCAAAGGAAGTTTACTTCTGCCTATAAACTTAATGAAGAAGATATAAAGTTCTACAGCGAATCAATTGAACATTATCTTAACAGCGAAAGTAGTGATGAACTGATTTATATGGTCTGAAATCAGTAAGCTTTTATCTGAAAAAGCGTATACTCTTAATTTCGAACTCATAATAGTATATTCCTTCATCTCCGGGATAAATGCCTTCTGCAATCACAGGGCCTTTTTTATGGATCAATTCCATCATAAGCTCGCTAATATTATTAACTGCTTTGTTATTTATTTTAGTGATGATAAAATCTTTTTTCATTGTTGTAGTACCGGTAATTTCGCCTTTAAAAAGGTTTATTATTTGTACTCCACCCCTAAGTTTTAATTTTTTTCTCTCCTCAGGTAAAAGATCTTTTACTTCAATACCTAACAACCTTAAAATATCCTTAACTTCATTTGCTTCGTTAAATATTTCTTTAGCGGATACCAGTGTAACCGTTATGATCTTTTCTGTATTGTGGCGGGTAATTGTTAGTTTTATACTTTCAGAAGGGCTATACCTGGCAGTAATACCAAGCAGTTGGGCTACTGTTTCTATTTTATACTCATTAATAGCAGTTATTACATCGCGTGCCTGAATACCATTTTTCATAGCGTTGCTATTTAGTTGTACGCTATCTATTATGACCCCTGCAGTTCGATCAACTTTAAGCATTTTGGCTCTTTCGGCATTCATATTACTGATTCTTACCCCAAGGTAGCCATGCCTGGCTTTTCCATAAAATAAAAGATCGTTGGTTACCTTTTTAACAATTTCAACCGGTATTGCGAACGAGTAACCTGCATAATCACCTTCAAACGTAGCAATAGCTGATGTTATGCCAATTAATTTCCCGCTTACATCAATTAATGCACCGCCGCTATTCCCATAGCCTGCAGTTGCATCAGTTTGAATAAACGATTCAATTGATGATCGTTCTGTTAATATATTTATATCTCTGGCCTTAGCGCTAATAATGCCTGCTGTAACTGTAAATGGCAACTCAGGCGGGTGGCCAATAATAAGTATGGGGTCTCCGACTTCAACCGAGTCAGCACTGCCGAACGCTATAAAGGGTAAGTTCGTCTCATCAATCTTCAGTAACGCGATGTCTGTATCCGGATCTGACCCAATGATTTTTGCATTATAAGTTCTTTGATCTTGCAGAATAATTATCATACTGTCTGTTTCGTTAACAACATGGTGATTAGTGACGATATAACCATCATTACTTATAATTACACCGGAAGCGGTTCCGGTTATCTGCATGTCATCTGTATAGGGGGTCAAACCTCCATCATTAAAAAGTCCCCGGAAGAAATCTGAAATTTCATATCTTAAAGGAGCAAAATATTTAATGTGTACAACACCATTCAGATTTTCTTTAACGGAAGAGCGGAAACTGAGCGTTCTTGAAACCTGCTCGGGGATATCCGCGCGCGTATTCTGTGATGCTTTTTTTTGTTTTTCTTCAAAGGACCCTGGTTTGTCTGTCTGCGGTTGTGCAGCCGAAGCTTGAAATAAAAAGATAGCTGCAAATAAAAAACTCTTCATCCCGGAAAGCAGGTTATGTTATGCTAAGTTCTGTTGATTACTTTTCAGATAGGATGATTTAGATCAGTGGGTTCTATGATTTTACTGTACTATGAGTTTTTGAATAAAATGCAGGTTACAATACCTGCGGTTTTAACGGTTATAAATTGCTACTTTTAAAGGTTATTATATAAGTATAATTTTACATGAATAACTCTTTTTAGAGATGAGCGTTTTAATACTTCTGATAGAAGACAATAAAGATATCTGTGAAAGTGTAACTGAAATTCTTGAATTAGAAAATTTTAAAGTCGTTTCTGCAGACAATGGGGTATCTGGCATTAAAATGATAGAGGAACATCGGCCAGATATGATTTTATGCGATATTTATATGCCTGATATGGATGGATATACCGTATGCGGGTTGGTTAAAGATAACCCTGAGACGGCAGAAATACCATTCATTTTTCTGACAGCAAAGGCTGAACAAAAGGATCGTGAAAAGGCGTTATTATTAGGATGTGACGATTACCTGGTAAAGCCGTTCGACAATGTTAAATTATTGGATACTATTAGATCCTGTTTTGATAGAAAAGGTAAGGTTTATTAAGGTGTTCCCTGTATAACGTTTGGCTTTAAATCGGATAATGCCCCGGGTTTATCTTCAATGGCAATACTGGTTTGTGATAACGGGAAAGTAAGCGTAAATGAACTTCCCTGGTTTAATTTGCTTTCAAAACTCAGATCGCCGTTCATCAGTCTGACATACCGTAAAACAATATTTAACCCTAAGCCTGTTCCAGGAATATTACCGGTATTACCTGCCCTGAAAAAAGGCTGAAATAAATTTTTCTGTTCAATTTCAGGAATACCTATTCCGTTATCGCTTACAGTCAGGGTACAGTCGGTTGGTGTGATAATCGTACTTATCCTTATTAGTGTATCATCCCCGGAATACTTGATAGCATTTGAAATGAGGTTGATCAACGCATTTTTAACCAGATTTTTATCAAGGCAGATCCTGGTGTTTATTCCGGAATGCTGATAGATAATCGATTGATGTGGTTTTGCAATCAGCTCCATTTCTTCCTGTACTTCTTTGCAGGTTTCTACCAGGTCAAAACTTTCAAACACAGCCTTCACTTTACCTGTTTCCAATCGTTCAAGAGAAAGGAAATCATCAAGAATGGTGGTGAGATGTTCTACCGCCACTTTTATACGTGCGGCATGTTTAATAATGTTGCTGGAGTTGAATTGCTCAACGTACTTTTCAATAAGTGATGCAGACAATTGAATGGAGCTTAATGGTGTACGGAACTCATGAGATGCCAATGTAATAAATGCGCTTTTTTGCTCATTCATCTCATGTTCATTCTGAAATGCTTCAACTCTGTTGCGGAATGCTCTGATTACCACAGATACCAGTATGGAAACAATCCCCAGAATTAGTAGTGTACCTATGGCTATTGCAAGTTCTGTTCGTTGTCTTAGCCCACGATTACTCTCTTTTAATTGTTCTAAAACCGTTTTCTCATTCCAATATACTTCGCGCATTCCTGCCCTGATAATTTCTGTGCGCTTATTTTCTTCTTTTGTTAAAGTACGAATCTCATTCCTTGTATAATTAATAGTACCGGTATCCAGACCAGCCCAAAATCCAAGCAGGTCTTTAATTTTTATCTCGAGGTTTTCTATTCGGGCTTTTTGCAGTGGCGAGTCGTTTAATAGCGCTTTTAGCCTGTTTAATGTTAAAGGAACTTCTAATAATGATTGATGATAAGGTTCCAGATAGGTTATATCTCCTGTTCCCCTGAATCCTCGTCGGCTTGTCTCCATATCCATTATTAAATTCTGTACATGGTCTAACTCGCCCATTATAAGGGAAGTGTGTTCAATCCGGAACTCCTCTTCCTTTTGCTTTTCAGAAGTATAAAGTGACAGAAATCCTACCACAATAACCAGAAGTACCGAAATAGAACATCCTATATATACGCTTTTTGGAAGCGTTCGGGGTGAATTAATCATTGAAAAATTTTAGTTGAACAGATTTCCAAATCTGCCATTACTCACCATTTAAAACAATGACCCCGGTCACATTTTTATGACTAATTCATCACAAAACCCATTACTAATGCATATTGGAGGTTAAATACCTGAACAGCATTAACACCCGTATCCGAAAAGAAAGGCAATAACTGTTAGGCCAGGCTGATTTCTGGTGCAAGGTAAACATCCTGCAGGGCATGTAGTATTTTGACGCCCTCTTCAAAGGGTCTTTGAAAAGCTCTTCTGCCTAATATTAGCCCCATGCCGCCGGCTCGTTTATTAATTACGGCGCTTTTAACGGAATCCACAAGGTCCGAGTCTCCTTTTGATTCTCCTCCCGAATTGATCAGTCCGGCTCTGCCCATGTAACAATTTAATACCTGGTAACGGCACAGATCTATGGGGTGTTCAGAAGAAAGCTCAGTGTACATTCTCGAATCACTTTTTGCAAAATTTATGGCCGTAAATCCACCATTATTTTCCGGCATTTTCTGTTTAATAATATCTGCCTGAATAGTTACACCAATATGATTGGCCTGGCCTGTGATATCTGCCGATACTTCGTAATTTATATTATCTTTCTTAAAGCCGTTGTTTCTTGTGTAGCACCAAAGAACACAGGCCATTCCAAGTCGGTGCGCTTCTTCAAAAGCTTCTGCAACTTCAACTATTTGTCTGCTTGAATTCTCTGAACCGAAATAGATAGTTGCACCAACAGCAGCAGCTCCTAAGTTCCAGGCATCTTTTACCTTTCCAAACATCACCTGGTTATACTTGGCCGGATATGTTAAAAGCTCATTGTGGTTGATCTTTACAAGGAAAGGGATTTTGTGTGCATATTTTCTTGACATCATAGCCAGATTTCCGAAAGTTGTCGCCACCGCATTGCACCCACCTTCAATAGCCAGCCTGATAATATTTTCAGGATCAAAATAGAGCGGATTTTTCGCAAATGAAGCACCTGCGGTATGTTCAATTCCCTGATCTATCGGAAGAATAGAAAGATAGCCCGTTTTTGATAACCTTCCATGTGAGTATAGTGCTGTGAGATTACGCAATACCTGCGCATTCCGGTTGCTTAATGCAAATACTTCATCCACAAAACCTGGTGACGGCACATGTAATGCGTTTTTGGGAATTGTTTTGCTCTGATAATTAAGTAAATTCTCTGCTTCAGAACCCAGCAAATTTACTATTTCCTGATAGTTCATGTCATCTATTAAAGTTAACAGGTAAGGGTTTGCTTATTATAACTAATAATGGCTCTAAATGTTCATAAAACGGCTCTGCAACTACTCAGAGTTAAATCATGATCTTCTAACTGCCAAAAAGACTAAAATAAATGGCACTGAGGGAATCGTCACTAATTAAGATCATGTGTATTACTAATCTTAGTCAGGTTAATGAATTGCAGACCGCACTATTATTGCACTACCGCATTTTGATATAAACTGTTCTCATGGAGAATTTAAGGCAGCGAACAATTACCTGAGTAGAATTGGTGTTCCTGACCGTCTCTTTTGATAGCTGGAGTGGTTATAGTTTTATTTCCTGAATACTGATGTGAAAGGATTATACGGTATACTTAGAAAGCGGCACCAAAGGGGGTATAAATTTCTGTTTGCCATGGGTTTATATGAAACTAAGATGGTTGATCCGGGTTGTAATAGTATCTGCCTTCTGCTTTGATAATGGAATCAATTTTGGAAAACGAGTGAGACATGTATATACCAATTAAATTTGGAAACAAGAAAGTTTCCCAATCGCAACGAATGGTTTTAGCCGGGGATATTGGCGGTACAAAAAGTTCGCTGGGGCTTTTTCAGTTTGAAGGTGAAACGTTCTCTCTTTTAAAAAAGAAAAAATATCATACCCGGAAGTTTTCCAATGCCTGGACTATGATCGCTGAATTCCTTTCACCGGGAGATCTTCCTGATGTTATGTGTTTTGGAGTAGCAGGCCCTGTACAAAAAGGTAAAGTTCGTATTACCAACGTGCCATGGGAGCTTGATAGCAATGTGATATCCGGTAAATATAATAATATACCAGTATATTTAATCAATGATCTGGAAGCAACAGCTTATGGTATTGGTATGCTTGAGGAAAAAGATATCCGGATTTTATATAATCCTTTAAATTCAATTGAAGGTAATATTGCTATAATAGCTCCCGGAACCGGTCTTGGAGAAGCCGGACTTTATTGGGATGGTAAAGCATATCATCCCTTTGCAAGTGAAGGCGGACATTGCGATTTTTCTCCCCGTACGCCATTCGACAATGAATTGCTCCTTCATCTTCAGGATGTTTTTGGACATGTTAGCTGGGAAAGAGTGATCAGTGGAAACGGTATTTATGCAATTTATGAATTTTTGCATATTAAGATGCATATGGAAATTCCGTTGTGGGTTGCTGAAAGAATGCTTACTGAAGATCCTGCAGCAGTCATCAGTGATAATGCTGACAAAGCGCTTATTTGTGGGGAGACTATGAATATTTTTATACGATATCTTGCTACAGAAGCCGCTAATCTGGCCTTAAAACTGAAAGCTACAGGAGGTGTATTTATCGGCGGAGGGATAATACCAAAAATATTAAAATTGATTCAGCCAGATCTTTTCATGGAAAGTTTTCTGGATTTCGGGCGTATGAAGCCGCTATTGCAGTCCATGCCGGTAAAAATTATCTTTAACGAGGACACCGCGCTCCTGGGAGCGGCTTGGTATGGCGCTCATTAGATTGGTAAAATGCTCTTTGCGTTAATCTGAGTAAAGGGTCCCAGATCTCTTCTTTTTTCAACTGATAAGTATCAGAGGCATCTTTGATGAGTATCATTCATACGTGGTGTGTGTCCCTGTACATTTGTGATATAAGAATAGTATATGGAAACAAACATAACGGTAACAACGCTCCATCAGTTGCTTGACTATGATATACGCAAATTAATCCATGCAGAAGTACAATTAAGAACCAGTTTGTCTGACTGGTTACACAAAGCCGGTTCAATAAAGTTAAAAGTTGTGATACAGCAATACCAGACCTTTGTTGAAAGACATGTGCAAAAGATGGAAGGTTTTTTTGAAGAAGAGAAGATTGGTTCATTTGGCCTCCCAAACCGCATAATGCAGGCTTTTATTGACGAAACTAACGAAATGCTTTTTCGATCTACGCAGGAAGAGGTGAGGGATGTATCCCTGTTAGCCTGTTTACAGGAAATTAATCATTATAAAATAAGTACTTACGGCACAGCTGCAGCTTTTGCAAAAACCTTGTCGATGGAAAAAATAGCCTCTGTATTTCATGAAGCAGAAATAAATGAGAAATATATTGACGATCAACTATCCCTGTTAGCTGAACATGAAATCAACAGAAAGGCTAAAACTCCCATTGTTTTGACCAAATAGCATCATTGAATTTGAAACGGATCTTTACAGTGTGGCTGCATTCAGTCACAGAGATTAAGCAGTTGTGAAATATTAACTTTTAAACTATGAACTATGAAAACAGATCTTCAAATCCAAAAAGATGTTATGGATGAACTAAAGTGGGAACCCTATTTAAACGCTTCTGAAATTGGTGTTTCTGTAAAGAATGGCGTGGTAACCCTTTCAGGTATAGTTGATGCTTTTTTGAAAAAAAGAATTGCTGAAAAAGCTGCAAAAAAAGTAGCGGGAGTAAAGGCGGTGGCTGAGGATATCCAGGTAGGTATTTCGCCCGGGTACAGAAGAACGGATACTGAAATTGCTGAAGCTATACTCAATGCCCTGAAATGGAATTCGGCTGTACAGGATGAGAAGATAAAAATCAAGGTTGAAGATGGTAATGTTACTCTTGAGGGCGAGGTAGATTGGGCATACCAGCGGAATAGCGCCAGAAAATCAATTGAAAATTTATCAGGAGTTCGTTCCATTGCTAATTTGATAAGTATTAAACCCCGGATTACCTCTATGGATATTAAGCAAAAGATAGGCGCGGCTTTTCAGCGGAGCGCCAGTATTGATGCCGGTAAGATAATTGCTGATATTACTGAAAACCGTGTCACACTTCGTGGAAAAGTACGTTCATTAGCCGAAAAGGAAGATGCAGAGAGCGCCGCATGGGCTGCACCAGGTGTAAGCCGGGTTGAAAATCAGCTTGAAATAGAAGAACATGAATACGTTTTGTAAGTAAAGAGTGTGTTAATGTAAACTGCACAAAAAGAAAATCCATCAGTACACATGTTTAACATGAGTGTATAAACCCCATTGTACGCTCGTGTTTTTTCCTGTCCGGAGATTACTGCATGAGAAAAGCCGCCGATAAAAAAGAAGATAAAATAGTTCAGAATCGCTCATCTTCAAAAAAGCCGGGCGGCAGGAAATTTAATATCGGATGGTTTTACTTGCTTCTTTTGGGTTTTCTTTTTTCGATTTCTTTTTTTAGAAGTCCGTTAACCACCAGCGAGGTTTCGTGGAAAGAGTTTGAAGCCGATATGCTGCAAACTCATGCTGTTGAACGTATTGTAATTGAGAATAATGAAAAGGCCTATATTTATTTAAAAAAACAATTAGCTAAATCTCCCCGGTTTAAGGAAGTATTTAAGCCCGCTTTTGGCCAGGAGCCGAATTCCGGTCCTCATTACCAGCTTATTATCGGCTCCGTTGAATCATTTGAACGAAAACTCGACGAAGCACAAAAAGGGTTTAAAGACCAGGATAAAGTGGATATTCGCTATATCAGAAAGTCTAACTGGCTGCCTGGATTGCTTACCTGGGTATTCGTATTTTTTGCGTTTATGTTTCTTTGGCAATACCTTCTCAGGCGGATGGCCGGAGGAAGCAATTCACAATCTATTTTTTCCTTCGGAAAATCCACTGCTTTATTAATGGAAAAGGAGAATAAAAGTACCATTACCTTTGATGATGTTGCCGGGTTGGAGGAAGCAAAGGTAGAAATTAAGGAGATTGTCGACTTTTTAAAAGATCCCGGAGCTTACACGAAACTGGGTGCAAAAATTCCAAAAGGGGTGATCATTGTTGGTCCACCGGGTACGGGTAAAACGCTGCTGGTGAAAGCGGTAGCAGGCGAAGCCCAGGTGCCATTCTTTTCAATTTCAGGTTCAGAGTTTGTAGAAATGTTTGTGGGAGTGGGGGCTTCCCGGGTTCGGGATTTATTCCGAAAGGCAAAGGAAAAGGCGCCAAGTATCATATTTATTGATGAAATTGATGCTGTGGGCCGGTCCCGTGGCAAGAATACTGTTTTTTCAGGCTCTAATGATGAACGGGAGAATACTTTGAACCAGCTATTAACTGAAATGGATGGTTTTGGAACAAATAGCGGGGTAATAGTTTTGGCAGCCACTAACAGGGCTGATATGCTTGATCCTGCTTTGTTACGTCCCGGACGCTTTGACAGGCATATTTACCTCGAGTTGCCTAATTTTAATGAACGTCTTGCCATTTTTAAGGTACATCTGCGACCTCTCATATTAGATACTTCGGTAAATATTGAATTTTTGGCTGGACAAACTCCGGGATTTTCTGGTGCCGATATTGCCAATATCTGTAATGAAGCAGCTTTAATAGCGGCACGGCATAAGAAGGAAAAAATAGATAAACAGGATTTTTCGGATGCGATTGACCGTATAATGGCTGGGTTGGAGAGGAAAAGTAAGATTATTTCGCCGGCGGAAAAGGAAATAATTGCTTACCATGAGGCCGGACATGCGCTGGTAAGCTGGTTGTTGAAGTATGTTGATCCGCTAACCAAGGTATCCATTATACCTCGCGGGAAGTCTCTGGGTGCTGCATGGTATTTGCCGGAGGAGCGACAGTTAAGAACATCAGCTGAATTTGAAGAAAGACTTTGTGCTACGCTGGGAGGGCGTGCTGCCGAGGAAATCACCTGGGGTGATGTTTCTTCAGGTGCCTTGGATGATTTGGAAAAGGTGACAAAAGATGCCTATATGATGGTAGCATATTACGGCTTCAATAAAAAGCTCGGTAACGTGAGTTTTTATGATTCAACCGGTATGCGAGAGAGTAATTTTCAAAAACCTTACAGCGAAGAAACCGGAAAGTTAATTGATGAGGAAGTACATAACCTGGTAGAACAAGCTTATGCAAGAACAAAAATAATTCTCGAACAAAATAAAGAAAAGTTGAAACAGATTGCAGAATTGTTATTGGAAAAAGAAGTGATCTTCAAAGAGGATCTTGAAAAAATATTAGGTCCGCGGCCTGATAAGGGTAAATTAAAATCTTCCAAAAAAACGACTGCTGATGCCATTTGAGCGATCATTTTAATGTCATCTGATCTTAATCATTCATTATCCAAACGCCCGTCATGTTTATGAAAATTTCTTTTAATCAACTTTAAAGAGAAGGATTAAATACTTAAACCCGTACCTATGAAAACTATACTGGTGCCCATTGATTTTTCTCCTCTTTCCAGAGCTGCGAGTGAATATGCTTCGTATTTCGCAAAAATCACCGGGGCAGAGGTTCACCTTTTACATACCTTTTTGGAAATTCCGGTTTCAATAGAGCCTCCTGTTCCGGAAATGATATCCGGAGGTCAGATTCAAACAGAGTATGAAAGTCTGATAAATAAAGAAATAGAATTTTTAAAAGAAAAGTATTTGGTTAATGTGCAAGGGTATGCGGTATCGGGCTTTAAACAGAGTAAAATAAATGATGTTTGTGAAAAGTTAAATGCGGATCTGATTGTCATGGGCGCGGGGAATACCGCTTTAGGGTCAATCCGGAATTCAAAAGTGCCGGTAATGGTAATACCTGAGCAAGCTTCTTTTAAACCTGTTAAACACATTGTACTGGCAGTTGATTTTGTTGAAATAACCAATCCTGCGTGTTTTGATCTTTTATCTGAGATCGTTGAAAAATTTGATGCCATGCTGCAGGTGGTGCATGTGAAAAAGAAGAGCCTGGAAGCCGGTTTAGAAGAAATAGGGAAATTGCAGTTAGCTATGTTGTTGTCAAAAGTAACCTACTGGTATCAGCAGATTGAGGCCGAAGGTGTTGAAGAGGGAATTAAGGAGTTTATTCAAAGTCATCCTGCAGATCTGCTGGTAATGGTAGCGCACCGCCATAATATTTTTCAGCGGATATTTGGTACAATCCATACCAGCGCAATAACATATGAAACCAATCTGCCATTGCTGGTTCTGGAAGATAAATAAGCTGCGGTTATGTATAATCGGGTCTCTTATAAACCCCAATTAATTGTCCGAAACCAATAATATGTTTGCTCATGGCCTTCTCAAGGTCCGGTTTACGGATATTTGCCCGTAATGAGAGTAAAGATTTCAGGGCATATACCTTAAAAAGGTAATGATGAGTTTCTGATGGTGGACATGGCCCCTGGTATTTATTCTTATTAAAATCATTGATCCCTTCCATGCCATGAATTTCATTTTCTTTAATGTGATGTGTTACCGGAATATTCCATGCCAGCCAGTGCACGAATTCCGGGTAGGCATCAGGATCATCGACAATTATAGCCAGACACACGGCTTCTTTGGGAATATTATCAATTTCCAGGGGGGGATTTACATTAATCCCATCGCATGTATAGTTTGTAGGGATTCGCTCATTGTTCTTAAAGGCTGGACTGGTGATTTTTAATTCTTTAAAATATGCTGCTGTTGTAACATCTTCAGATTCTGACCAATCAGCACCTGAGATTTTATCGGGTAAATTAAACGAATCAGTATTTTCTGAAGAAGTTGAGTCAGGATCTTCATGGTGAATAATCGGATCATCAGCCTGAATAGATTTCTGTATTTCCGTTTTTTTTCTTGATGATGAGGTTTCAATAGAATTTTCAGACTTTTTCATAACAGTATATTTTAAGCATTGCAGGAATTTCCGGATATGATGGCATGTTCAATTCTTTTTTTATGATGATTATTCACTGCTTTAATTTATACTAAGTTTAGTACAATAATCATGCTGCTATCACAAACTTTATCAAACTCCGAATGGATAGGTTTCCGGCATCTGGTGACCATCGGGCCGGATGTGAAGCGGATTTAATGCTCTTGTTTCATTGATATAAATAAACGCATCGTAACGCAATGGTAAAATGGTAGGTACATAATTTCCATATTGCTCATAAAGAGGGTCATACACCACACCAATTGCCCGGTGTCCGATATGGTTTTCCATAAACATATCGTTACCCGAAAAATCATCCATCAGCAATAATTTATTTCCTTTTCCTGATTTATTCAATAAGTATTCCCAGCTGCCACTACGAGCTTCAGGAACATTCATTATCTGCATGGGGGCGCCCCATCTCCGTCCCGCCATCACAGTGCCTTTATATGACCCGAATCCAATGAGTGCAACATCTTTATCGCCATAGTGCGTTCTTCCCAGCTCACCAATATTAAACATGCCTTCGGCTGCCATATCCGTTGCTCTTGCATCGCCTACATGGGTGTTATGTGCCCAGATAATTGCTTTGGCGTCAGGGCCATGAAATGTCAGTAAACGCTCCAGTGTATCTGCCATGTGTCTGTCGCGTACGTTCCAGCTATGGGGGCCGCCGGCAATCATGGCCCGGTAGTATTTTTCAGCATTTACAGTTACCATTGCATTTTGTTCCGCACTGAACACATTCTCAAAATCAGTATTATATTGAGGCAAGTTTTGCTGAATTTTTTTTAATAAAGTCACCACTTCATCCCGGCAAAGTTCCGGAACAAACATGGTAGCTTTTGCGTACGATTGACCTTCATCTTTACGGTATGGTTCAAAGCAACGAAATGCCTCTTCAGCAACCTTTAAAGCTGTAGGATCGGTGTTTTTTAAATACCTCATAATACTCTCCATGCTTTCCCACAGGCTGTATACATCCAAGCCATAAAATCCTGCCCTTTTTTCAGCCGAAAGTTGTTCATTATGTCTTTGCATCCATTCTGCCAGTGCAACTATTTCCCAGTTTGCCCACATCCATGTAGGCCAGCGATTAAAGGAGTGTAAAACCTTAAAAACATTCTTATTTACTGTACTATAGCCTTTTATAGCACGATTAAGTGCATAACAATCTGGCCAGTCACCTTCTACAGCAATGAAGCTAAAACCCTTCTCCTCAATCAGCTTTTTTGAAATATGTGCTCTCCAGGTGTAATATTCATGTGTGCCATGACTTGCCTCGCCCAGCATTACGATTTTTGAATTTCCAATTCTATCAATAAGTGGTTGTAAATCCGTCAAATTTTGAATAGGGTAGGCCTTTTCATTAATTGCATGGATGATGTTTGTTTCATTTAATGCAGGTTCTTTTGTGAAATAACGGCGCATGATCTTACTCCTTTTTAATCAATTGCAAAACATAAAAATATCAGATCTTTTGATGTACCAATGCAATGCAAATGCCACTCTCATGAGTACCCAAAACAATTGAATATTCTGCATTTTTTGAATGATAACTATCAGCAAGGCCTCTGATAATAGTCATAACGATCGATTTTCTGTCTGGGTAAATTTGGCGTACCAAATACAGATGTCATGGAAAATAATAAAACCATTGCGACACTGCACAATCTGCTCGACTACGATGCGGATAGGTTTACCAGTGCTGAAGTGCAATTAGAAAATATACTGCCCGAATGGATCAATCAGGCACAGTCTATTCAGTTAAAGAGCGTATTGCAGAAATATCTTGACTTTGTTAAACAGCATGCCGAGAAATTGGGAAGTTTTTATGAAGAGGAAAAGATCAGCTCGTTAACACTTCATAATCGTGTAATGGAGGCGTTTATTGAAGAAACTAAGGAGAAAATTGCAGCCTGTTCGCTTGTTGAGGTTAAAGATGCCTGTTTGCTGGCAAGTTTACAAACGATCAATCATTATAAAATTAGTACCTACGGCACGGCAGCAGCATTTGCCAATGCCCTGGGAATGGAGAAAGCAGCAGCCCTTTTTCATGAAGCGGAGATAAATGAAAAACATATTGACGACCGGTTATCGCAGCTTGCCGAATTTGAGATCAATCTTAAAGCCAAAACACCAATTGTATTACCTAAATAAACCTTATAGAAGATGGATCCGCGCTTCATTAAAGAAACCGACATACATATTGACCACATCAGTTTGAAAGGTGAGTTGGTTATTCCTATGAATGCAGAGGCCATTGTAATTTTTTCACACGGCAGTGGAAGCAGCAGGTTCAGCAAACGAAACCAGTTTGTAGCTGCCTTTCTGCATAAGAAAGGCTTTGGAACTTTGCTCTTCGACCTGCTCACAGAAGAGGAAGATCAGGAAT
>DASWTL010000143.1:0-5089 GCA_036402155.1 Sphingobacteriaceae bacterium
GGTTAAAATCTACCATAACCGTAACAATAACTACGGCTATGGTGATGACAGGTACAACAACAAAGGGGGTAAAAAAGGACACCCTCATGGAATGCCCCCAGGACAACGTAAAAAAATGGGTAACCGCGATTACGATGACGATGACAGAAGATATGATGATCGCAGGTACGATGACCGCAGATACGATGACCGAAGGTACATGGATCGGAAAAATTAATTTATACCTTTCTTTTGAAAGTCTTTCCCTAACCGGAAAGACTTTTTTATTTTTTATAGTTTTGACTGTTTGAACAGACATATGAAAAGATTTTATTTACTTACCCTATTTTTCCTCCTGGCCCTGGCCAATACCGGTTATAAACCGGTTGATGAAGGAATGTTTCCATTAAGTGAGATCAGTAATCTGGACCTGAAGAAGGCCGGGCTAAGGATCGATCAGAATGAGATCTATAATCCCAATGGGATAAGTTTAATTGATGCCCTGGTAAATGTTGGAGGTTGCAGTGGATCATTCATCTCAAATGAAGGATTGATCATTACCAACCACCATTGTGCATTTAGCGCCGTACAGCAGGCAAGTACACCTGAAAAAGATTATGTAACCCATGGTTTTGTTGCAAGAACACGTGAACAGGAAATTGAAGCAAAAGGATTAACCTGCCGTATTACTGATAGTTATGAAGATGTTTCTGTTAAAGTATTAGGCGCCGTAGCAACAATTACTGATCCGGCAACCAGGATAAAAATGATCAGCGATCAGATGAAAAGCATTGCTGCAGAAGCTGAATTGCAGGACAGCACAATAAAAGCGGAAGTTTCTGAAATGTTTATTGGTAAAAGCTATGTACTTTTCAGGTATAAAACCATTCAGGATGTGCGGCTGGTATATGTCCCCCAACGCACGATCGGCGAATTTGGTGGTGAAACCGATAACTGGATGTGGCCCAGGCATACCGGTGATTTTTCCTTTATGAGAGCTTATGTAGCTCCTGATGGTTCTCCCGCAGCTTTTTCTAAGGACAATATCCCATACACGCCTAAAAAATTCCTGAAAGTAAATGCCGGCGGGGTGCACGAGGAGGATTTTGTTTTCATACTCGGGTATCCTGGCCGAACCTTCCGGAACAGACCCGCACAGTTCATTAAACAACAGCAGGATTATCTTTTACCATATATTGCCGACTTGTACGAGTTTCAGAACAGCATTATGCTGGAAGCCGGGAAAACAGATAAAGCAACCGAACTTAAGCTTTCTAACCGCATTAAACGAAATGCGAACGTTTTAAAGAATTACAGGGGTAAATTAAAAGGACTGAGTGGGTTAAATCTTGTTGATCAGAAGAATCAGGAGGATGCTGCCCTCGCCGGTTTTATAAATACCAATCCGGATCTTAAAGCCAAATATGGAAATCTTCACGCTGATATTGACAACCTCTATAAAACAATATACAGCGATATCTACCGGGATATGTGGTTAAGCCAGATCTATACCGGTTCAAGTATCCTCAATGCTGCACGACAAATCAATCTGTTTAAGGCGGAGATGAGCGCTTTGCCCATAGCTCAGCAAGCTGAATTTTATAAAACCAATATTGGTAAACTGGAAAATCAGCTAAGAAATATTTACGCAAGCTATGATGAAACCACCGACCGTACCATTTTAACAAAAATGTTAAGTGATGCGGCAAAACTTCCTAAAAATCAAAGAATAAACATTGTTGATAAGCAGGTAATGAAGGGCTTCAACGGCCAGGAACAAATCAATAAATTTATATCTAATATTTTTCAGTTCTCCAGACTTAAGGATCAGAGCTTTGTATTGGGCACCCTTATAAAAACACCCCGGATGTTATTAAGCTACAACGATTCTTTTCTTGCCTTTGAATCCGGGATCACTGCTCAAATATCAGAATTAAAACCAGTAAGAGACGGGCGCGAAGGGCAATTAAACAAATTAATGGGCGATTATGTGGCAGTTAAAGAGTTGTATCAGCAAAAGAGCTTTATGCCTGATGCTAACAGCACGTTACGCCTTACTTATGGATATGTTCGTGGATATTCACCGGCTGATGCCTCTTACATGAGACCATTTACATCCATAAAGGGAATAATAGAGAAAGGACGTTCAGGCAATACAGACTATACTTATCCGGCTCAAATCAGGGAGTTATGGATGGCCAAAGACTTTGGACCGTTTATTAAAAATGATCTGAATGACGTTCCGGTAGCTTTTCTTTATAATCTTGATACTACCGGAGGTAATTCAGGTTCGCCGGTTATGAATGCTGATGGAGAACTTATCGGTGTGAATTTCGACCGTGCTTATGAAGCTACAATTAATGACTATGCATGGAATGAAAGCTATAGCCGATCGATTGGTGTTGATATCCGATATGTTCTATGGGTTGCATCTAAAATAGATAAAGCCGATTTTCTTTTAAGAGAAATAGGCGTTAACCTGTAAAGAAGTTTCCCGCTTATTCAATATAAAAACCTGTGAGACTTCTCTTACAGGTTTTTTTCATACCTTTTACATCGCACCACATTATTGAATACTAATTAGAAAACATATGAGAGTAATAGCAGAATTACCCCACCCACATTTTAAGATCACTATTTTTTCTATGAATGCAAAGTTCATTATTAAGTTCGAACAGGGCACATTTGAGCAAACCTATAAGCTTTCAGAAATTGATGTTGTAGGAGGGGTGAACGGATTGTTTGAAATTTTAGATGATGAGTTTTATGAAACAGTGTCCAGTAGATTTATTTCTATGCGAACAGATTTCGCAGCGGCTTATAAACGCCATGAATACTAAATATAAACCATGTAAGTATCTGTATTATAATATCTTAACAAATAAACCGAATATTATTTGGCTCAGAAATTAAATTTATGAATTATATTTAATTCCAAATATCATCTTATACTTAATATAACAAATGTAAACAATTGTATTATAATATGTTAAATATTTAAACAGAATTTAATTTGGGTTGTAAAATCCAAGAAAAACCTGTATGAATTGTTGAAAAATGCATTTTCACGAAAAGAAAAAAAAAGTTATTTTTGGGCTATGATTAAACAGCTAACGTCGACACGATTTTTGGTTCTCTCACTCGTGATCATTGCAGTGGCAAGTACCCGTGCACTGCCCTACCTTATCCCGCACTTATGGAATTTTTCAGCAGTTTATGCTTTGGGGATCTTTGCCGGTTCACAATTTCAGGATAAGCGCCTTGCACTTGCTATGCCTCTTGGAGCCATGGCATTATCTGATCTTTTTATAGGGCAGGGTTTTAGCTTAATGGTTTATGCGGGCTTTATCGTCATTGTAATGTGCGGCATCGCTATCCGGAATCATATCACGGTAACCAATGTTGCGCTGGCCTCAATAATTGGTGCTATCCTGTTCTTCCTGATCACAAACTTTGCATTTCTATACCCAACCACACAATACCCGCATAACATGTCAGGAATAATTACTTCTTATGTAATGGGGCTTCCATTCCTGAGAAATGCATTAATATCTGATCTGATATTTGCACCGGTATTGTTTTATGGTTTCTATTTTCTTGAAAAACGTTACCCTGTTTTGGCACGCAGCTAAATACAGAGTGACTAATAATATTAAAAGCCTGGGATGTTATCTCAGGCTTTTCTCATTTTATAAGCTTGAAAGTAATTGTTCTGCAACCTGGGTAACACCCTCTCCTGCCTTTTTAGCAATAATCTGAAACCCGGCTCGTGCCAGTTCAGTATTAGGATCAATCAGATACTTTTGAGCGTGTGACGGAACAAAGCCGGTTAAACCCGCCGCAGGATAAACCTGGAGTGATGTTCCGATAACCAGGAATATATCAGCTTTAGAACAAATGGCTGCTGCATTTTCGATCATAGGAACCGCCTCTCCGAACCATACCACATGTGGCCTGAGCTGAGACCCCAATTCACACTTCTCACCCATTTTTAATTCCCAACCATCAATATCATAGGTTAACGATGGATTTTTGGAAGATTGTGACCTGGTAATTATCCCATGCAAGTGGATGATATCTGTAGATCCTGCCCGTTCATGCAAATTATCTATGTTTTGAGTAATAATGGTGACATCAAACTTTTCCTCCAGCTTTGCCAATGCAAAATGAGCGGCATTCGGCTTTGCTTCCAGCACGCTTTTACGACGTAAACTATAAAACTCCTGCACCATTTCCGGATTCCGATGCCAGGCTTCGGGAGTGGCAACATCATACACATTATACCCTTCCCACAATCCATCAGCATCTCTGAAAGTTTGCAACCCGCTCTCCGCAGAAATCCCTGCCCCGGTAAGAGCTACCAGCTTTGATTTTAGCGTTTTATTAATCATGATCCTGCTAAGTTAATGGTCAAAATATTAAGATTAAAGAATAAAGGAATAAGGAGCAAAGAGTAAGGAATAAAGAATAAAGTAGATAGACTATCGACCATAGAGGATGAACCATTGACCATGAACCATCAACCATCAACCATCTACAATAAGCAACAAACTACTTAAACAAATCCACATACCAAAAACCAACCTCTTTTTCATCGCTGGTGGTATTTATCTGCAACGGCTTGTATTCTTCTGCTCCTATTTTAAAATCTATCTGCTCCTTAAAAACCGGGCCATCAAAGCAAAAGGTATGAAATTCACCGTTTTCCCCGCAGGCATCAACTTCAGTGGGTAACTCCTTAAGAAATCCTTCATTTATCTCTCTTCCAACCCATGACCTGTCCAGGTTTGAAGTGCTGATGCAACATGTAATGGTCTTAAAACCCATCGCCAGACTATCCCGCATAAGTTCAGTTGTATTTTGACCCCATAAAGGGAAGAATCCCGTTAACCCCGCCTTTTTTAAAAGATTTTCACGGTAAGTACGCAAGTCTTCCAGAAATATATCCCCAAAAATAATCACCTCGATACCTCTTAATTTCAACTCTTTATAGGTTTTGATCAATTCATCTTCATAGTTTTCGTTTGTAGGAACATTTCCAACCCACATTTTAAGAAGAGGAATATTCAATGCCTGTGCCTGCCTTTCAAGCAATTCTTCTCGTATCCCA
>DASWTL010000144.1:0-3362 GCA_036402155.1 Sphingobacteriaceae bacterium
TCAGCGCGGAAATGATCAGCGCTAATGCCCATAAGCCACTAAGCCGGTCAAAAAATATTGCCCACAGCAGCTTTCTGGCCGATGTTTTATGCAGTTTTTTCAAAAGAAATACTTTGTACCCATCGCCCCCGATGCCGCCAGGTAAAAAAAGATTATAAAACATACCGAGCAGGTAAATCCTGAAATTGTACCCTTCAGAGATGTGAAGTCCGATACCTTTAAAAAATGAATTTAGCCTGGATGCAGAAATAACCTGCGATATCACAAAGAAAATAAGTGCAGCAAGAAGGAAAAGCGGGTTAGTTGTAGAAAAAGCGGATTTTAGGTCTTTCGGATCTACTTTTTTAAATACGAGATAAAGTGATAGCGCGGTAATACCAATCTTTAGCACAATTTTGATGATGCTCCAAATCCTCGCTTTATCCATTAATTCTACTGCTTTTGACGGCTCTTTTAAAACCCGTCAAAGGTAAAAAATAACGGTTATCTGAAAGGATGATTATTAATGTAAAGCCATAATATTTTTTAGATTACCTTAACACATTGTTAAGTTTGCATCGAAGTGCTATGAAAATTTTGAAAGATATTGGAATTATAGAGAAGCTTATTCTTCTCTTTGTTTTTATTTTATTGCTGATTGGCGTTATTGCATCATGGACAAATCTGTACTGGTTCAATAATGTTTACGTAATAGAGGATGGCTTTATAGAATGGCTTACTGTTTTACCATTGCTGGTCATTGTTGTGGTAGCTATAAGGTACCTGGTTAAACTGTCTTCAAAACGAAACTGGCTGTTTTCAGTAACCATGGCTTTTCTTGCGATACTTTGTTTCTTTGTAGCCGGAGAAGAAATAAGCTGGGGACAACGTATTTTTCAGGTTGAATCATCATCATTTTTTAAACAGAATAATGCGCAGGCAGAAACTAACCTGCACAATTTAGTAGTTGGGGGAGTAAAAATTAATAAACTTATCTTTTCGCAGGCTCTTATAGCAGTAGCAGTAATCTACTTAACCTTATTCCCTTATTTGTATAAAACTAAATCATGGTTTAAGAACCTGGTTACAAGGGCAGGAATACCAATTGTACGGCCTTATCATATTGTTGCCCTCGTAGTAACGGCAATTTTAATTGCATTATGTAATGGCAGGAATTCGGAGCTCCTGGAATTTGCAGGATGCTTTATTTTTCTGCTGATTGTAGTATTCCCACAGAACAGGGAAACATTTACTTAGCAGGCTAAATAAAAAAAGGAGACCTGATTGGGGGCTCCTTTTTTTTATTCATTTTCTTAAATTCATATACTGGATTGAGATCCGGCATATTGCATAGCATAATTGCTGGCTGCACCTGTGGTGTTTAAATAAGCAGAGCTGTAATTACTCTCAGGTCCGTTTATGAATAATACTGTTTTATCCTTTATCGTTTCAATAATAGGTTTTGTAAGCTCAGTTGGTAAAGCCGGGCATCCATGACTTCTACCTAAACGGCCTAATTGTTTGATTGCACTTTGGCTTACATATGCAGCTCCATGTACTACAACTGCACGGTTACGGGCATTCGTATTGTAACCCTCGTCCATTCCATCTAATCTTAATGAAAGACCGTGTTTTCCAAAATAAGTTTCGTTGGTTACATAAAATCCTAAACTGCTTTTGTGTGAATTGGCAAGGTCTGAAAAACTTGTTGCCAAATCATTACCGCTTCCCTGACCATGAGCAACAAGGGTATTAAAAAGTAGCTTTTGAGCTGCAAGGTCAATTATCCAAAGTCGTTTAGATTTGCTTGATTTAGTAAAATCAACAATACTTAAAATATCCTTCTTTGAACTTAATTTACCGCTATCTTTTAAATTAAAATATCCGGTCAACGCTTTTTTAAATACATCCAAACTTAATCCTGCACTGGTAAGACCCATCGATGTATAGGTTTCAGTGATGTATTGATCAAATATTTCTTCAGCTGAAGCAGCGTTCTCTTCATTAGCAGCTTCCATGGAAACTGGTTGTGCTTTAAGAATCTGATTGTTTACAACTGATTTTTCTGCTGACGTAGGACGGTTTATTGCAAAAATGGTTAGGGTAATTAAGAGCATGGTAATACTCCAGAAGGTGTACTTTTTCATAGATTTTTCCTCGGTATGTTTATAAAACGGTTAGATGTTCTTTAAATTGTACAGACTGACTTCTAAACTCAACAATCTCGTAACTTATACAATATAGATGCAGGAATTACCCAGATTCCATAAACCGGAATAAAAAATATTTTTAAGTTTTACTACCCGATAAAAGAGCGAGTTTTTTTAAAAAGTCAATTTTTAAAAGATTTTTAGGCATACGGTGGTCATACAGTAGTTTTAAGGCTGCTTTATCTAAACGGGGTAGGGTAATCAGGTTGTTTTTATTCTTATAAATCGCAGCACTCATCACGTTGTCCTCGTTAAACGGGGTTAACGGGTGGTCAAATAATCCAAGCATATGACAAATTTCGTGGATAAGTACTTCGTTTCGTTTATCATTGAGTAATGATGGATGGAGGTAAATATCTGCATAGATCAATGAATTGTCACTTGAAAATTTTGGAATAGCATAACCAAGCGGTAAACTTTCTGCTCCTGTATAATTTCTGGAGTATTCACGGATTGTTCTGCTGTAATGGATAACCAGGTTTCCCCCTGTGTGTACGTAAGAAACAGGCACATTACCAAGAAGAGGCTGAAGTTCAGCTACCAGGGCCTCCATGTACTGAATATCTGTTGCCGTTTTGCCTTCCTGACTTATCCGTATAGGTTCTCCCCAGCGTCGCAGCTTGCCGCTCATAAATGCCACTTCACTGAAATATTTCAGCTCATCAGCTTTATATCCGTTTAATATGCTCTCAAAGCTTCCTGCGCTATTGAAAGAGAATAAGGTTGCAATAAAAAATGCAATAAACAGCTTGTTTAAGAGCAAATGCCTTTTTAAAAATGTTTTGATCATCGGTAGTAACAGATGTAAGAATTAACGTAAATGTTTGTAAAAGAGTATAGTAATCTTTTATTTCCAGTTTACGGAAATTCCGCCATAAAAGTTTAGACCGGCTGCAGGATTATAATACCGGTTACCTACTGCATTAAGATCATTTCCAAGGCTATAAGAGGTGTTTAAAAGATTATCAGCACCTGCAAATACCTGAAAAATTGAACGGTTATCTTTTTGTTGAGGTTTCCAGAACGTTTTTAATTGTACGAGGTGATATTTGCCGGCAAAAACACTGTTAGCATCATTTAAAGGAATGGAGGAGGTATAATTATGCTGAACGAAAAGTGAAAAACCCAGCGGAAAACTAAGGTCTGCACTACTTACAATGATATTCTTTGGAA
>DASWTL010000145.1:0-5021 GCA_036402155.1 Sphingobacteriaceae bacterium
TATCTGAAAGTGACATGAGTGTAGGCGTTATCTCTTATGAAAGTGGATTCATGAACTTATCCAATTTTAATAGGCACTTCAAATCAGTAACCGGTAAAACTCCATTAGAGTACAGAAAACAGTTCCAGGCTATTCGGCAAGCTGATACGCCTGAGGTATTTTAATATTACATCATCACGGCAGACCTGCCCCCGTCAATCAGATAGGTTTGTCCGCCTGCAAAAGCAGCATATCCGCTTGAAAGAAAAACAAACCACCCCCCGATCTCATCAGGAGTACCAAGCCGATTTAATGGATGGGCCTGTTCCGTTTCACGTCTTTTTATTTCAGGATTTGGAAAAGATTCAAAATAGTCGGTTGCTAAACTGGTATCTATGAATCCCGGAGCCACCCCCACAACTCTTATTGATGGTCCCCATTCTACAGTTAAACTTTGAATTAAAGCCGTTAACCCTTTTTTTGCAATATTATATGGGAAGCTTCCTGGCATTGTATTTATACTGTGACTTGATGAATTTATTATAATCACTCCGTTTTCGCTTTTATCCAGATAAGGCTTACAAAGTTTTGCCAGATTCCAATGAGATTCCAGGTTAAGATTCATGTTAAATAACCATTCCTCCTTGCTGCAATGTTCTGCTCCTTTATAAACATTTGCACCCGCGTTAGATGCCAGGATATCAATACCTCCAAAATAGTTCACAACCTGCTTAACAAAGTTTGCCAGCTCTTCAAAACGAGTTACGTCAGCCTGTACATAAAAAGGACGTTTGCCTGACTCCTTTTCAACCGCTCTGAAAAACTCCTCAACATGGTCATGATCAGATGGCTCTAATGCACAGCCCGCAATGTTTGCATTAGCTTTGGCATACATTTTTACGATACCTGCTCCAATACCTGAAGTCACCCCGGTTACAATTACGGTTTTGTTTGATAAATCGATATTAAAAGGCATATTCTTCCTTAAAATGATTATTAATTGTGGTAAAAGTATTACTAAAACCAGTAATTAACACTTCGAAAATATTTATCCATGCAAAAACATTAAAGTAATGTCTATGTATTTTCAAGTTCTTTAAATAATTCAGATGAGTAATATGAACAGGCGTCAAAGGCCTGATCCAGGTGGGCAATGGTACGTCCTCCGATAAGTACCGACGTAACATCTGGCTGATGGATAGCCCAGGCCAGGGCCAGATGCGTCGCAGAGTATCCGGTTCGGGCAGCAACCTCCAGCAATTTTGCCAGTCGCTTTTGCGCCAGGTCATTAAAATAAATATCCTGATGAGCGGGCATAAGGGCAAACCGCGAGCCCTCCTCTATGCCATGTTGGTGTTTGCCGGTGAGAAACCCGGCGCCAAGGGGACTAAAGGTAATTATATTAATATCGTTTTCTTTACAGATCAGTATAAGATCATCAGTAACATCACTAACGGCGAGGTTGTGATTATTCTGAATAAACTTCATCCCGGTCAGGCGGCCCTCTTTTTGGATTACCAGTGCATCGGCAAGCTGAGTAGAATTAAAGTTGCTTACCCCCAGCGCTTTTACTTTTCCTTCTTTCACCAGGCTGTCCAGAACCGCCCAGGGCTCAGGCGACTGCAGGCTTTCATCCCACCGGTGTAAGTATAGTACATCCAGCGCTTCTGTCTGAAGCCTGTTCAAACTATGTTCTACTGATAACCTTAAAGCAGAAGGCTCAAAAGATGGCAGGACTTTGGTTGCCATTATAACGGACTTTTCAGTCGGATTCCGGTCCTTCATCCAGGCGCCTACAATTTGCTCTGATGCTCCCCCGCCGTAAGCTGCTGCAGTATCAAAAAAGTTAATCCCCTTCGAAAATGCATAATCCATGATGGCAAAGGAGGTTTTCTGATCAATCTCTCTTCCAAAGGTTACACAGCCTAAGCCCAGCCGGCTGATAGCATTCCCGGGTTGGTTTTGTTCCATTAGTTAACCCAATATGAATATAAATTACCTCCGGTTAGATGAAATCGTAACTTTATTTTCTTTCCGCTTAAACGTGTCAGATCGGCTCCATTTTTCCATGAAACCGTTCTAGCGAACTGATCGTCATATATGGCCTTTGAATCAGCGACAGTGAACCCTTCCACAGGACTACCGGCCTCATCAAGTATTTCCACTTTAAGACTGCCGCCTTTTTTAAGTTTTGTATTTACATATAATTGGTTACCACTAATAAAAACAGGTTTTGTAGTTATAGTTCCGGTATCGTCTCCTCCATTATGAAGAGAAACAAAGCCATCGCGTCGCCATGTGGCTTTTGCTATGCGCGCATACTGAACCTGATCAGGAGTACTGCCACCATGAGGGAGATTCATAGCGCCGTAATACATACTCATTTCTTTATCAGAAACCTGTAAAGTAGTGGCGTTATAAATAGTACCATCATCCCATGAACCAGCCGCTCCTAAAGGAATAAGTGGTTCCCGATTAGACCGACTCCAATGCTTCAGATCGCGTGAAGCAGCAAGCTGGGGTTGTATCTTACCGTCACCAGTAACTGCAAATTCCCCGGTATTGTAGGTATTGATATCAAAAGCCCACGGCGTCCCTATATAAACGCTTTCATATGGATACACAGGCATTCCATAGATATTCGATTCAATACCACCTTTTGACATAACCAGCATATCATCATAGTGGTCGCCCTCTACCGCTATTGTCCATAACGAACCGGGAGCTTCGGGCGCCGTCCAGTTTATAAAATCTTTGCTTACCGAAATGAAGGCGGCACGATCATTTTTTCCGGAGGTTACGCTGGTATTACTGATAAGCATCCGCTGTTTTGTTGACGCAATAAACAGGCCTTTCTCTTTATCATATGCTACATTTGATACATCCCCGTAAGGCAAAACGGGATTTCCGGGATGTTCTGTCCATGTAAATCCGTCTGGCGAAAAATGCACTCCATACCCAAACTTCTTTCCACCTTCGAAGGTCATGAGCTTATATCTTTTGGATGCATCCTTATCAAAGGGGTCATAGATGAGCGTACCTCCTCCTATTTTGCAAATATTATTCTCTTTGCTTCCGTTAAACTCAATAACACCAAGGTTTGGTTTTGTCCACTTAATACCATCTTTACTGGTTGCATAGCATAAAAAATATTTTTCATCTATGTAGCTTGTATACCACATCCGGTAACCGCTGCCGGCAGGCTCATCTTTCAACACCGTGCCGTAAATGTAAACTGAATTACCCTCCCAGGGTTCTGTCGGGTTAATCAGCGGTTTAGATTTTTGTCCGGGATGAACTACCCGCTGTATATCAACTAACCGCTCAATCCGGTAATTATCTGCAAAGATCTCTCTTACACCACTTTTTAGTTGAGGATCATAGTTTGTTTCATATTGCATGGTGATATCATCCCAAAAAGAAAGTCCGGTATCCACTTTCCCGGTAGTCACAGAAACTGTAGCATGAGTTGATTTATCCGGCGCCACCAGGTCAATTGTTTGCTGCTTCCATTCGGGACTGAAATCGGGAGTAACTGTTTTTCTACCAATAATCACATTGTTTTGATCCCAGAATTCCATATTAAAAGTTGCCGCCTTACCACTTTTGGATTTTACCCATGCAGAAGCTGAATACTTAGTGCCGGGATTTACTATTCGTTTTTCGCTTCGGATTGAAACGCTGTTGACAGTTGATGTATCCGAGATACGAAGCGATTTGTCGTCTTTTCGCTGTGAATGCCTTTCTGCCGCAGAACTGGTTGCTGTCTGCAAACCCATTCCGGTTGTCCATCTCAACGGGCGCTGCTGTGGATCCCGCGACATAAAATCACCATTTGCTATCATATTATTATCGGGTACAAAAACCTGTGTATAGCCCTCGGAGCAGAAGAAAACTGAGAGCAGAAACAGTAGCTTTACCTGTAAGTTACGTTTTATGATCATATTACTGGATATTATCTTTGTTAAATTCTATATCTCAAAAAACTCGGGGAGAAGATCTTTACAAATGATCTTTAGCCGTTTCACCTCGCTACCATCTATCGACTGATAAGGCCAGCGCAAACGTGTATTCTCAAAACCCCACCCCCCAATAGCCGCCAAAAGCTTATCCACAGCCTGATCTGAATACCCCCTTTGGGTTATATAAGGAATAATGTGTATATTTATAAATAGCTGTATACGTTTTTCAAGCTCAAGGGCACTTTCAATATCAGTCTTCATACTTCCATACCATTTCTGAGCTGCTTTTGGATTCAGGCATGCCACATTAGAATAAGATCCGTGAGCACCCAGAGTTATCCCTGTGGCCAGACGGTGTCCGGGCGTAAACAAGGAAAGCTTTGGATTTAGTTCTTTCATCTTTTTAAACCAGCTATCGTCACCTCCACCTACCTTACATCCCACCATTTTTATATTTCCGTTTTGTATTTCAGCAAAATTCTCGGGCAGCAATTTCTTTTTTGCATGCCCGGGGTTGTATAAAACCAAACCAATTTCCCCGGCCACTTCAGACATTCTCTCGAGAAAGGCAATTATGTCGTTGACAGATGGCGGATACCAGTCGGGCAGAACAACCTGAACAGCTCCGGGCTTTAAAGACAGGACACGCTTTAACCGTTCAAGCGAGATTTTCGGACTCATATGACTACATCCGATTTGGAAGGGCATATTCGCTGCAACACATTTATCAGCCAGCAAACTGCTGATCTTATCAAACTCATCTTCTGTTTGATTGTAAAATTCGCCGGCTGTACCGTTAGAATATAAGCCATTAACACCTGCAGCGATAAGAATATCAATTTCATCGCCTAACTTCTCAAAGTTTATGCTGTCATCTTTATTTATCGGCAATAATGGGATAGCCCAGGTACCATAAATCTGCTGACTGGTTAATGGATCCATATTGACACTTAGTTTATACGGTCTATCAGCATAATCTGACTGGTGAATGATTCTTTTACCGGCCAGTTAATTCCGATGTTCATCAGAAAATCACCTAAGTAAACCGTCCCATTGTCTTTAGGATCCCCTGCCTTTTTA
>DASWTL010000146.1:0-1940 GCA_036402155.1 Sphingobacteriaceae bacterium
GCGAAGTACAATGTATTTTCCATTCCTAACGCGGGGATCAGTAACCAGGCGGCAATACCGGCTCCGACAGCCGCGCCGAGCGTGTTGAACGCATACAAATAACCGACCTGTTTGCCTGCTTCCGGCACGGCAGTAGTCACCGTTTGCGCCAATACCGGAAGTGAAGCGCCCATCAGGAAAGTGGGGAGAAAGAGGATGCAGCAAATGATAATGGCCATGCCCATCATGCTGTCGATCATCACGCCCTGGTACAAAAGATCGTACAGCAGCAATTTGCTGAAAAGCCCGAATGCGCCGATCAGCAGTTCCGCAACAATGAATATCATAAGTCGTTGCGTATGCGACGTTCGTGCAGCCCATCTGCCACCCGCATAACTACCAATGCCCAGTCCCAGCATAAAAACGGTAACGATAAGGCTTATTCCAACAGTGTCGGAGCCAACAAAGAAGGTGAGCAGACGCTGCCAGATCACCTGATAGACCAGAGCGGCAATTCCTGAAAGAAAAAAGCAGGTGAAGAGGATACGTTGCATAAGGGGATGTGATGGCAATAATTTGACACATAAATATACCATCTAGTTCTCCTTTTCAAGAAAAACTATCAACAGGACATGAGTTAATAAACTAAATCTAAAGAAGAGAGATTCTAAAATGAATAAAAGGAACTTGTTACTTCAGTCTTGACTTTATTGCCTTTATAATTTGGCGGGATTTTACCTATAATAGCTGCAGTTGCTTTTTCGAGATAAACTACTATATATGGTTTGCTATTATTTGTGACAACATCAGTGCCTATTACTTCGTCAAACTTGCGAAGTGTTAAATAGAGCTCCTTGGATGCTTCATTAATAGACATAGGGTAAAATTACTCCTTTTTTTGTATTTTAAAAACGCACACCCAACTTGGTTAAAACAGGCTCGATTGGGTTTGCCAAAGTCACCCCTTGATCATTTCCAGCAAAAAGCAGGCCTATTGCCGCATGTGTCTCATAATCAATTATTAAAGAACCCGAATCTCCTGGTTTGGAAAAAGCCCTCGGTCTAACAAATTCACTATCAAAACCTTGAATACGAATTTGGTCTCCAAAGTCATATTTCTGACCGCCAATTTTGACCTTCACATTAGTTACCAGACTGGTAACCTTTCCAAAAGTTATATCAGATTCAGCTCCGATTTTATAAACTTTTTGCAGATTCTGAGCAGGTTTAGTGCCCTTAATAAGCTTACCCGATTTCGGAATTTCCCAATTAATATCCAAAGAAATCGGCCCTGCAATCGCCGCGTCATACAAATTGATATCTGACTTATAATAGGATAACGAACGATAATATTGTCCTATTGCGTCATCAGATCTTCCACCATCAAGGTAACATGGTTGAACTATGAAATTATCATGCAAATCAGATTCGTTATAAAGTACATGGTGGTTACTTAAAATATATGTGTTACCATCTTCATTCCCCCTTACAAAGCAACCTAACGTACCTTTTATCTGATTAAGCCTATGGCTAACCGAACATCCTATTTCAAGCGGTCGCTTTCTGCTTCTCAATTCAAACGGAGTGGTTAAAACATGAACTATATTCTTTTCTGATTCATTAAAATATTCCAATATGGGGGTTATATAAAGACTTTTAACATCAGAAAGAAGTTCCAACCGATAACCGAATTCTTCATTACCTCCGATAGCGACTCCTAAAACATCATTGAATATATCATATACCAGTTCACTGGGAGAAAAGTTGTAATCCCCACTTGCCAGAACAGGTGATTTCTCTCTAGAAAATAGAAACTTGTTAGATATCACCTTTTGAAGCCTCAGCGCTTTCTGTAAATTCATTGTTAACTGTAGTTAAACGTTGGATCCAACTTTGTTTTTTTCATTCCCACTTTAAATATAGCGTATGTGGTATCCTTTAATGGATCTTCATATTTACCA